>JAFEFK010000887.1 GCA_018240625.1 Pseudomonadota bacterium | reverse complement strand
GCCCATCGCCAGCAAAATGGATACAGCTTTCGCCGTCTGAACAAATTTCACGCCGCCACCCAAAAAATATCTTTGATGCGAAGCCCCGTCCAACTCCGTGGAATATCGAGAAATTCGCAACGTAATGGGCGCCAGATTAGCGTCGGACGGCCGAATTGGAACGGCCCATAGCTGGCAAGCCGTGGGATTTTGGCATTGCGTCACCTTTTTACCACACATTGAGTTAGCAAAATCAATAACTTAGCCGGCGCCTCTGAAACGGCCGAAACGCGACACGTATCGCGACGGCCGCGCTCCGCTGCAACGGCACATCGATGAACTACCGGGCTTGATGCATCGACCAATCCGTGAGCGCGGCAAAAGGAGCGATGATGTCACTGGAGAGCAAGGTCCTGATGGTCCTCAACGGCCCGACCGTTGCCCGCATTCGTTTTCGGTTTCCCATCCGGGGAAGCCACGTCACAATTGCACCTCAAACATTCCACCGTGTCGCACATGCGATCGGGTCGGGACGGGTCATTGTTCGAATTCCCACCGACCTCGCAGCCGGGGTTGCTGCCCAATACAACGATGTCGCACGCACCCGAGCGGATGGCACCGTGGTCCGTGCCAATACATTGGAAATCAACCCTCTGATGGGCCGGTTCGACGAGGCGACGGTCGTGCATGAGTGTCTCCACGCGGCTTACGACCTGCTGCACACCGGCCTGGATGGCAATGCTGAAGAAGCGTCTGCTTACGTGTGCACGGCACTGTATTGCCGAATGACCGGCCTGCCCCGACCGACCTGGGCCAACGGCCAGATTTATGCCAACGCTGAACTGACGGCCCGGACGCTGCTCAAACAATATCAGCAGGGCAATCCCGGAATTCCCTATGTTGTGAAAGATGAATGGCGAATGCTTCGCGCAGGCGTCGGCCTGCATGGTGTCTACGCCAGTGGACCCGGCGGCCTGGTCAACGGCTGGCTCCTCGGTCAACAATATACCCACGACGGCTAGTCATCCGGCAGGACAGGTATCGCCGTTGTCGCGCAACGGACCTGCTCACCGCGCATCCATCTATGCCAGGCCGTCGCGCTGCGGATCACCCGCGCTCAAAGCTTTCCGAATGAAGCGCCGGATCCTCTTCATAACGACAAAGGCGATCGATCGAAAACAGCTTAATTTTCAATGTTATAGTTGGCGCGCTCGGAGAGATTCGAACTCCCGACCCTCGGAATCGAAATCCGATGCTCTATCCAGCTGAGCTACGAGCGCATCCACGGCGTCTTATAGAAAACCGATGCTCCCGATGTCACGCGATTTGATCGGCAATCCCGACATTTGCGAATAACTCAATGAAGGTGCGCCCGCACGCGCATTGACGCGCTTGCGCCGTCTTTGACATAATGGCGGCGGGACAAGACATCACTGCTGGGTTCGAACGGATCGCCATGAAAAATGGGCTGTATTCGATACATGTCGTTTTGCTCGACGGTCGCGCGGGCAAGGGTAGCGGCGTTGTGATGTTTCGCGACGGCAAGATCCTCGGCGGCGACGCCTATATGTTCTATACGGGCAGCTATACCGCCAAGAACGACGGCACATTCCGCGGCGAGGTTCTGGTTCAGCGCCATACGCCAAGCCCGGATGCGAGCCCGCTGTTCGGCAG
This sequence comes from Pseudomonadota bacterium, assembly GCA_018240625.1. Taxonomy (GTDB): domain Bacteria; phylum Pseudomonadota; class Alphaproteobacteria; order Rhizobiales; family Xanthobacteraceae; genus Nitrobacter. The sequence continues at coordinate 5,489 of JAFEFK010000887.1, read as the reverse complement.
TGGGGGCCCCGTCGGCATCGGCGTCACCGGCACATATACCGATACGGCCGGCACCATGAATGGAACGGCTCTGGTGGGGAAAGCCAGCCAGATCTTTCATGCGACGTTGCGCAAGCTGGCCGACACGGACTGACCGCCGCAGTTGCGATCCCGGCATTCGCTCGACGGACTCGGTTGGAGAATAAAGCGGCTTCGGAACCGCCCCCACTTGCGTGAGCGCGATTACTCTGCGGCCAATTCGATCGGCGCGACACGCGGCAGCGTAATGTGAATCCGCGTGCCCTCGCCGGCTCTCGAATCCAGATCGAGCCGTCCGCCAAGCCGGCTCGTCACGATATTGTACACGATGTGCAAGCCGAGGCCGGTGCCTCCCTGATCGCGCCGCGTGGTGAAGAACGGATCGAACGCCTTGCGCCGGACGTCGGGGCTCATGCCGCAGCCGTTGTCGGAGAACAGAATCTCGACGCTGTCATGTCCCGATTCCCTGACCTTGATATCAACGGCGCCGCCCTTTCCGTCGGGAAAGGCATGCGCCACCGAATTGAGGAACAGATTGGTCAAGACCTGGCAATAAGGACCGGGATAACTGTCCATCGTGAGATTGGGCTGACAATCAACCGTCAACGTCACATTGTGCTTGCGCAGGCCGGGCCGCAGACTCATGACGACCTGCTCGGTGAGATCTCCGAGATCAAAGGTTCGCTTATCCGAATAGTTGCGATCGGCAGCGACCTGCTTGAACGATTGAATCAATTCGGCGGCACGATTGAGATTGGCGACCAGTTGCGACGCCGCGTCGCGATTGGTCGCAACGAATTCGTTGAGGCTCGATCGCCGCAATTCGCCGCGCGCGACCTCTTCTGCGAACAGCGAGATCTTGCGTTCCAGCGACGAGGCGACCGTCAGGCTGATACCGATGGGATTATTGACCTCGTGAGCAACCCCCGCCACGAGGCGCCCGAGTGCCGCCAGCTTTTCGGCCTCGATCAGCGAGTTCTGGGTTTCGCGAAGATTGCGCAGCGCGCTCTCGGCGGCATCCTTGGCTTGCCGCATTTCCTGTTCGCTGCGTTTGCGGTCGCCGATATCGAGCGCAACCGTGACGATATTCTCAATCCTGCCATCGGCGCCGCGGATCGGCAGTTTATTGACCAGCCATTGCCGCAGTGCGCCCGACGAATCCTGATACTCTTCCTCGTAAAAGCCGAGCTCCTTGCCGCCGCCAAGAACCCGCTTGTCGTTTTCGTCGGTCTTTGCCGCGCCGTAACGCGACATCAAATCGCTCGTCGTTCGCCCGATCGCATCCGCAGGCTCGATGCCGAAGATCCCCGCCATGTAGCGATTCATGAGGATATAACGCAAATCTGCGTTCTTGACATTGATCACCGCGGGCACGGTATCGATCACGAGTTGCAGCAACCGGCGCCCCTCGACGATCGCATCTTCAGCACGCCGCTGGTCGGTGATATCGCGAACCACACCCTCATAGCGGACAACGCGGCCGTTCTCGCCGCGCACCGCGGCGGCGCTGTCGGACAGCCAGAGGATGCCGCCATCGCGCTGACGCACCTGATACTCGAATTCGCGGACGGTACCGTCGCGCTCCATCCGCACTTCGTATTCGACGCGCGCATTCGGATCGACGTAGATCGTGTGCGCGACATCGCCAATCTCTCGCATCAAATCGCCAGGCGTGTCGTAGCCCATCATCCGCGCCAGCGCCGGGTTGGCATCGAGCAGTTCGCCGGCCGGCGTCGTCACGTAAATTCCATCGACCGAGCCCTCGAACAACTTGCGATAGCTCTCCTCGGCGAGGCGTTGCTCCGCGAGCGCGCGAACGGCGGCTTCCCTCGCTGCGTCGGCTTCGGCAAGTGTCCTGCGAAACACCTCGGCGGCGCGTGCGATATCGCCGATTTCGTTGTCGACATCGGTTGCGGGAATCAAGGTCTGCTTTTCACCGCCGGCCAGCATGCGGATCGCCTTGGCGATAGCTTTCAGAGGCTGGACCGTCCGGCGCACCACAAACAGCGCAGCAAGAACACCGATCAGTATGCCCGCGCAGCCGAGGACGATACTTTGCCATCTGGTTTCAGCCAATGTTCGCGCAAAATCACGCGACAACACGCGCCCGCGCCGCGCGCTGAGTTCACGCAGCAGTTCCGTCACCCGTCCGATCAGTCGTCCCTCGGTCCCGAGCACGTCCTTGTCGAGGTCCGCGATCTGGCGCTCCCGCATCGAGATCGCGATCACCGCGTCAGCATAGGCTTCGACCGCGGACCGTACGGCCGGTTCGCTGATAGGCACGGCTCGCATCTTCTCCGCAGATTGCTCCGCCGTGCCGGGATCGTGTCCGAGCAACGCAGCCGCGACGTCGCTCTGTGCCCGAAACAATACCTTTGCAGCGGATTGATCGGAGGCCTGCTCGATCGCGGCCTCAAGTTTTTCGCGCAGCCCAGGTAACGTCTCGATCAAATTTGCTCGGCTCTCGATCAGGTTCGTGATCCGCGCGATGCCGCTGCGATAGGTTTCCAGCCGCACCGTGACGCCGTCGACCATCTCCTGCTGTTCCGGCGCAAGCTCGATCCGGGTTTTCTTCAGCAGCACGTTCAGCGACGATGCAGCCCCCCATACCCGGCTGGACTGCGCGCCTGGATCGGTGACGTAGTCCCGCGCCGCCAGCCGCAGTTCGTTCATGCGGCGGTCGATTTCCGCGGCGAGGTCCCCGACACTGTCCAGCCGCTGCAGTTCAGCGAAGGTATTGTCGAGGTGGCGCATCGCGACGACGCTGGCCACGCTGGTAATCACGACGATCGCCAGCACCAGCAGAAACCCGCCGAATGTGATCTGGCCGATCGACAGCGACGATGAGCGTATCCGCTGCAAAAATGCTCCGAACCTAGATGGCATGGCGATTGAGACCGGCTCCCGACGGTCCCAATATAGGCCGGATTGCTGGATTGAGGGAACCGGCGGCCTGCACCCGAGCCGTGCCTCCCGTGCCCGACCCGCCGGTTTTTATCCGGCGTGGCCGTCACGTCACGCGCCGGGGACCGGCCCCTCCCGGCGGGATAACACCCCGCCGGGTCGGCCGTGGTCAGTTCTACTTCTTGGGCCGGATGGCGTCCGCCGTGCCCTGAATGAACGCCGCAATCTTGGTCACGTCATCGTCGGAGAGCTTGCCGGTGAAGTCCGGCATGCCCTTGTCCACGAACGGTCCCTTGAACACAATGTCCTTCAGGTGGCCGATGGTCTCCGGACTCGAATAGCCGAGGTTCGGGATGTTGCCGCCTTTGTCGACGCCGGGCACGGCGTGGCAGAAGGCGCAGTTGGTGACGTAGAGCAGCGTGCCGGGACCGACATCCTCCGGCTTGTACGTCACGCCTTCCACCAGCTTCTGCGCCGGCATCTGCGCGAAGACCGGCGACTTGGCGGTGCCGCCGGCGGCGAAGGTGAAGACCGTCCCGTGCAGATCGACGTTGGTCGCGCGCGCGGCTTCGCCGTAGACGCCACCCCAGCCGGCCGCGATCGAGACGTACTGCTTGCCGTCCACCATGTAGGTCGAGGCGGCCGCCACGACGCCGGTTCCGGTCGGTGCCTCCCACAGCTTCTCGCCGGTTTTGGCATTGTAGGCGACGAAGCGGCCGTCGGCGGTGCCCTGGAACACGAGATTGCCGGCCGTCGTCAGCGTGCCGCCGTTCCAGGGCGACGCGAAGTCATGCGCCCAGGCCACCTCTTGTTTCACGGGATCCCAGGCAATGAGGCGTCCGAACGGCTTGCTCTTGGGTGGCACCGTGTTGACGGCGAAGCCGAGATTCCACCCGGTGCCGCTCTGCGCCTTACCGGGCGCGACCTCGTTGAACTTGAACTCCTTCTCGGAGGCGAGGTTGATCGGCACGTGCTGCGCCGGCAGATAGACGAGGCCCGTCTGCGGATTGTAGGACATCGGGTGCCAGTTGTGAGCACCGTAAGGGCCAGGTATCGCGTCGTACGGCGCGTCGCCCCGCGCCGCGGCGATTTCCATCGGCCGGCCGTCCTTGTCGTAGCCGGTAGCCCAGTTCACTTCGACGAAGTTCTTCGCCGAAATGAACTTGCCGTTGGTGCGGTCGATCACGAAAAAGAAGCCGTTCTTCGGCGCGTGCAGGATCACCTTGCGCGGCTGTCCGTCGACGGTGAGATCCGCCAGGATCATCGGCTGGGTCGAGGTGTAGTCCCAGTTGTCGCCGGGCGTTTCCTGATAGTGCCAGACGTACTTTCCGGTGTCGGCGTTGAGCGCGACGATCGAGGCGAGATAGAGATTGTCGCCGCCGGAAGGGCTGCGGAATTTGCGATTCCACGGCGAGCCGTTGCCGGTGCCGATGTAAATCAGGTTGAGATCGGGATCGTAGGCCATGGTGTCCCATGGCGTGCCGCCGCCGCCGCCGACCCACCACTTGCCGGCAGGATCCCAGGTCTTGGCCGCCTTCTCCATCGATTCGTCCTCGAACGGCTTCGACGGATCGCCGGGCACCGCGAACCAGCGCCATGCCAGGTTGCCGGTCTCGGCGTCATAGGCGCTGACATAGCCCCGCACGCCGTATTCGGCGCCGCCGTTGCCGATCAGCACCCGCCCCTTCACGACGCGCGGCGCGCCGGTGATGGTGTAGGAACGCGAGTGATCGATGATGGTGTCTTTTTCCCAGACCTTCTTGCCGGTGGCGGCGTCGAGCGCGACGAGACGCCCGTCATAGGCGCCGACGAACACCTTGCCTTTGTAAACGGCGACGCCGCGATTGACGACGTCGCAGCAGCCCTTGTAGCCGATCGCGCGCGACACGCCGGGATCGTAGGTCCAGATGTGCTTGCCGGTCCGCACATCGATCGCGTGAACGACGCTCCAGGACGCCGTGACGAACATGATTCCATCGATCACGACCGGCGTCGCCTCGACGCCGCGGATCGAATCGAGACTGGCAGACCACACCAGGCCTAGCTGCTTCACGTTATCGGTGTTGATCTGGTTGAGCTTGCTGAAACGCGTCTCGGCATAATCAAGACCGATGGTCGGCCAATCCTTCGACGTCGCCGTGTTGGCCTTGATGGAGGCTTCATCGATTGCGGATGTTATGGCCTTGATGTGCTCCGGCGACGCTTTCGCATCATCGGCACGCGCGGAACCGGCATGAACGGCAACACCCAGCGCCGCCGCGCAAACGAAAGCGAGCAAGGTGTTGATCGTTTTGCAAGGAGGCAATCTTTTCGGACGCGCGGAAACAACCTGGTCGGCAACTTCTGACATGCGTTCCTCCCAATGGTCTCTCATGGACCTGCGCGGATGTTAGGCTCGCACGAAGAACAGCGTCAACACGACTGCGATTCCGCCAAGCGAAATAGACATCGCTTCAATTTGCCGACGATTTTCGATTTGCATCGGCATACCGATACCCGCTGCCGACGTTATTGCGCCGCAGCGCGCGTCGCATTCGGAGACCGGCGAACGCTTGCAGCCACGTTCC
>JAFEFK010000886.1 GCA_018240625.1 Pseudomonadota bacterium | reverse complement strand
GAACTGGAACAGGTCGTTCGATCCGACCGAAACGAAATCCACCTTCTTCAGCAATTCGTCGAGCTGGTAGAGCAGCGCCGGCACTTCGACCATGGTGCCGACATCGACGCGTTCCGGCAGCGCGTGGCCATGCTGGCGCAGATAGGTGAGTTCGCGTTCGATGATCGTCTTGGCCTGATCGAATTCCGCGACTTCCGAGATCATCGGGAACATGATGCGGAGCGCGCGTCCGCCGCCGGCGCGCAGCAGCGCGCGCACCTGGCCGCGCAGCAGGCCGGGGCGGTCGAGGCCAAGACGGATCGCACGCCAGCCCAGCGCTGGATTTTCCTCCACCACGGTTTCCATGTACGGCAGCGCTTTGTCGCCGCCAATATCGAGAGTTCGAAAAGTCACCGGCTTGTTGCCGGCGGCATCGAGCACCGCGCGATACAGCGCGAGCTGCTCGCTGGTGCGCGGCAGGCTTTGCCCGACCATGAATTGCAGTTCGGTCCGGAACAGGCCGATGCCCGAGCAATTGGTGTCCTCGATATGCGGCAGGTCGATCACGAGGCCCGCATTGATCATGAGGTCGACCGGCTGGCCGTCTTTCGTGACGCAGGGCTTGTCGCGCAACGCCAAATACTGTGCCTGACGCCGCGCGCGAAAACGCACGCGTTCGGCGTAAGCCGATTCGATTTCCGCGGACGGACGCACGTAGATCGAGCCCGACGTGCCGTCCACGATGATGGCATCGCCGGGATCGGCGATTCCAGGTGCGTTCGGCACCTCGCCGATCGCCGGAATGCCGAGCGCGCGCGCGACGATGGAGACGTGCGAATTCGCAGTGCCTTCCTCCAGCACGAGGCCGCGCAACCGTTTCCGGTCGTAGTCGAGCAGTGCCGCGGGCCCCATGGCACGCGCAATCAGGATCGCGTTTTCAGGTAACTGTTCGCGCGACGGCGCGTGATCCTGCCCGACCAGTTGCCGCATCAGGCGATGGCCGAGATCTTCCAGATCGTGCAACCGGTCCCGCAGATACGGATCGGTCGACCGCAGCATGCGCGCGCGGGGGTCGGATTGAACGCGCTCGACGGCGGCCTCGGCGGTGAGGCCGGTGGCGACGGCCTCGTGCAGCTTGTGCGACCAGCCGTGATCGTTGGCGAACATGCGATAGGCTTCCAGCACGTCGCGATGCTCGCCGCCTTCGGCGACGTCGCCGCGCTCCAGCATGCGGTCGAGATCGGCGCGCAGCTTGGCGAGCGCGGCGTCGAGCCGCTTGATTTCCTTCGGCAGATCCTCGGCGATGTAGTTGGTGATGACGACGCGCGGCTCGTGCAACACCACATGGCCGAGCGCGATGCCGTCGGACAGGATCGCGCCGCTTTGATGCAACGAATGGCGCGCGGCAGGCTCAAGGCCGGGCTGGGCAAGCGCGGCGAGTTCGCCCGAGGCGATCATCTCGGCCAGCACCATCGCCGTGGTCTGCAGCGCCTCGACCTCCTCCTCGACATAGGTGCGCTTGGCGCGGTTCTGCACCACCAGCACGCCGAGCGTGTTGCCCGCGCGCAGGATCGGCACGCCGAGGAACGAGTGGTAGATTTCTTCGCCGGTTTCCGGGCGGAACGAGAACGCCGGATGGCTCTGGGCGTCGTTGAGGTTGAGCGGCGTGGCCTCGCTGGCGACCAGGCCGACGAGGCCTTCGTGCGCGCTTAGTACGGTATGGTGGACGGCGTCGCGGTTGAGGCCTTCGGTGGCATAGAGTTCGAGCGTATTGTCGACGCGCAGCACGTAGGTCGAGCACACCTCCGCCACCATGTTGGCGGCGATCAGCACCACGATCTTGTCGAGGCGCTCCTGTGCGCTGACCTGCTCCGCCATGACTTCGCGGAGCCGTCTCAACAAGACGCGGGGGCCGCCCGACGCGCTCCGCATGTTCAGGTACCCTCCCGTGCGAGGCTGCCTTATCGGTAAGCCTCAGAAAAACAATAATTTTTTCCGCGTCCGAAGCATAGCGGGCGCGGGTAACGACCGAATCGGATTGTGCGAAACCGTGGCGCCAGCCGCAACGGCCACGTCATCAGGCCGTATAGCCAATTGACGTCCATTTTGCCAAGCAAAACCCCTGCCAAAAAAGGGCGCGGGCATAGGAAAGTCGTGTCGGAATGTGACCTGCGGGAGGCCGGTCAGGCCACAGCCGTCGTCAGCGACAGATATCCGTTCCAGATGATCTGGATACCGATGCAGAACAGGATGAAGGCCGACAGCCGCATCACCACGTTGGTGCCGCGCTCTCCGAGAAATGCGACCACGCCGCCGGCGTAGCGATAGCAGACGTAAACCGTCGCAGCGATTGCGGCGAGCCCTGCAATCGCGGCGCCGCCCAGCATCGCGAGTTGCGCCAGACCTTCCGACGCGGGCGGCCGCTGACTGCCGAGGGTGACCGCGACCGAGATCGAACCCGGCCCGACCGTCAGCGGCATCGTCAGGGGATAGAAGGTGTCGATCGGCGATCCCGGCGTGGCGTCAGGAGCGCTGGCGCGATCGTTGGGCTGCTCGCCGGCGTGCAGCAACTTCCAGCCGAACGCTGCCACCACGAGGCCGCCGGCAATCCGCACGATCGGCAGCGTGATGCCGAAGAACTCCAGAAGATGCGATCCGATGAACAGCGAACCCAGCAACAGAAGAAAGCTGTTGCTGGCGACGCCGCGCGCCAGCAGTTCGCGCTGGGAGGCATGGTACTGTGTCAGCCGCAGGAAGATCGGCGCGCTGCCGACCGGGTTCACGATCGGGAACAGACCGGCATAGACGAGCAGGAACGCGTTGACGGAGATCGAGATGTTGTTCACGGCCGGTCAGGCATCGGTGCCGCTCCCTTGGCGGGTTGTTGGGAACGCCTCGGAAATGTCATTCCGGATCGCCGCTCGCGCGACGTCCGAAATGACCGAAAATGTTTCGTCCCTCAGGCCTGATCGAGCCCGTACAGCGTATGCAGGGTGCGGACCGCGAGTTCGGTATAGGCGGTGTCGATCAGCACCGAAAATTTGATTTCAGATGTGGTGATGGCGCGGATGTTGATGCTCTTTTCCGACAGCGCCTTGAACGCCTGCGCTGCGACGCCGGCGTGGCTGCGCATGCCCGAGCCGATCACCGAAATCTTGGCGACGTCGGTGGCGCTGTCCAGCCGCGCGTAGCCGATCTTGTCCTTGGCCCCGGTGATGGTGTCCTTGGCGCGGGCATAGTCGGCGGCAGGCACTGTGAAGGTCAGATCGGTGGTCTTGCCGTCCTCGGAGACGTTCTGCACGATCATATCGACGTTGATGTTCGACTCAGCGAGAGGACCGAAGATCGACGCCGCGACGCCCGGCTTGTCCTGAATCTGGCGCACGGAGATCTGGGCTTCGTCCTTCGAGAAGGCGATGCCGGTGACGACGTGGCTTTCCATGATCTCTTCCTCACTGCAAATCAGCGTGCCCGGCGGGGTGCCATGGGGGTCGATGTCTTCGGGTTTGTCGAAACTGGAGCGGACGAAAATCGGCATGTTCTGCGTCATGCCGAGTTCCACGGAGCGGACCTGCAAGACCTTGGCCCCCTGCGACGCCAATTCCAGCATGTCCTCGAACGCGATCTTGTCGAGCCGGCGAGCCTTTGGGACTACGCGCGGATCGGTGGTGTAGACGCCATCGACGTCGGTGTAGATGTCGCAGCGGTCGGCGCGGATCGCCGCCGCAATTGCCACCGCCGACGTATCGGAGCCGCCGCGGCCGAGCGTGGTGATCCGGCGGGTTTCCGGATTGATGCCCTGGAAGCCGGCGATCACGGCGACCTCCTTGCGCTCTTTGAAGCGAGTGATGATCTCGCTGCCGTCGATCTCAAGAATGCGCGCCGAGGCGTGGGCGTCCGAGGTCACAATCGGAATCTGCCAGCCTTGCCAGGAGCGGGCCTGAATGCCGAGTGCCTGCAGCGCAATCGCCAATAGCCCGGAGGTGACCTGTTCGCCGGACGCGACCACGGCGTCGTATTCGCGCGCATCGTGCATCGGCGAGGCGTCGGTGCACCAGGCCACCAGTTCGTTGGTCTTGCCCGACATGGCCGACACCACCACGGCGACGTCATGGCCGGCATCGACCTCGCGTTTGACATGCCGCGCGACGTTGCGGATGCGGTCGAGATTGGCGACGGATGTGCCGCCGAATTTCATCACAAGCCGGCTCATGGCGGATGGTGCATTCCCTGCGAGTAACTAGATAAAAAGCGCGCGAAAGGCGGCGCGCGGGCCAAAAGGCGCGTATACATACCGGCGCGGTCGCGGGCAGGCAACCCGGCTTTCGGCCATTTCGCGGCGGCTGATAATTCAGGAAAGCGCGTGAGGGAGGCCGATGGGGCGCTATATCGACGATATTCTGCAGCCGGGCGAGAAGGTGCTGTATTCCACCAACGTGCACTGGATCTTCTATCTGCCCGCCATGGCAGCCTGGGTCGTGGCGATCGCCTTTCTGGCGGCGTCGCGGATGTTCGTCACCGATACGCCGATGCTGCTATGCCTGTCATTGGCGGCCATATCCGCGTTGGTGGCGTTGTACTGGATGCTGAGGGCGTGGTTCCACCGCTGGACCACCGAGACCGATGTGACCAATTTGCGGGTCGTTCATAAGGAAGGGTTTATCAAGCGGCAGACGTTCGAGATGAGCCTGGACAAGGTCGAGAGCGTCGATGTCAATCAAAGCATTTTGGGACGCATCTTGAATTATGGTGACGTGACGATTCGCGGTGTGGGCGAGGGCGCGAAGAATATTTCGACCATCGCCTCGCCGCTGGCGTTCCGCAGCCACATCACGGCGCGATAGGAGCCGCGCGCAGCCATGACCATGCAGTCGAATGTATCTCCGGCCTCCACCGTCGATCCCGCCGAGATCGCAAAATTCTCAAAGCTGTCGCAGGAGTGGTGGGATCCCCATGGCAAGATGGCGCCGCTGCACAAGATCAACCCGCTGCGGCTGGCCTTCATTCGCGACGCCGCCTGCCGCAAGTTCGAACGCAGCATCAAAAGCCTGAATTGCCTGTCGGGCCTGCGGCTGCTCGATATCGGCTGCGGCGCCGGCCTGTTGTGCGAGCCGTTTACGCGGCTTGGCGCGCAGGTGATCGGCGTCGATCCCTCCGCGACCAACATCGCCGCTGCGAAGCTTCATGCCGATAAGGGTCACCTGTCGATCGACTATCGCTGCACCACCGTCGAAGACATGGACGTGCGCGAGCGCTTCGATATCATCCTCGCGATGGAGGTGGTGGAGCATGTCGCCGACGTCGGCCTGTTCCTCGACCGCTGCGCGGCGATGCTGAAGCCGGGCGGCATGATGGTGGTCTCGACGCTCAACCGTAACTGGAAGAGCTTTGCGCTCGGCATCGTTGCCGCCGAATACGTGCTGCGCTGGCTGCCGCGCGGCACCCATCAATGGGACAAGTTCGTCACGCCCGACGAACTCGCGCACCACCTCGAACGCAACAAGCTCGGCATCACCGAACAGTCCGGTGTGATCTACAGCCCGTTCGCCGACAAATGGAGTCTGTCGTCCGACATGGACGTCAACTACATGGTGGTGGCGGAAGCGGTATCTTAACCTCTCCCGCTTGCGGGGAGAGGTCGGCGCAGTCCCGGCGATGCGAAGCATCGTCCGGTGCGCCGGGTGAGGGGCGGACTGACCTTCGCCATGAACGTCTCGCGGATGTTGGTTGGATTGGCCCCTCACCCCGACCCTCTCCCCGTAAACGGGGAGAGGGAGCAGAGCGCATCCCCGCCATGACGCAGCTTCGGTTGACCGCACTGAGTTAGCCCGGCACGGTGCGCGGCCTTCAACGATTCAAAGCCCTCATTCCCATGTTCACCATCGCCTCGCTCTGGATTCCCTTCACCATCACGGCAGCGCTGGGACAAGTCGCGCGCAACGCGATGCAGCGCTCGCTGACAGGGCCGCTCGGGACCTGGGGCGCGACCAATATCCGCTTTCTGTTCGGATTTCCGTTCTCCCTGGTCTTCTTCGCCCTCGTGATCGCATTTACCGGCGATCATGTTCCGTGGCCGACCGCGGCGTTCCTGCCGTGGCTCTTGCTCGGCGCGCTGAGCCAGATCGTCGCCACCGGCCTCATGCTGCTCGCGATGAACGACTCATCGTTCGTGGTCACGACGGCTTACCTCAAGACCGAGGCGATCCAGACCGCGATCTTCGGTTTTATTTTCCTCGGCGATCATCTGACGCTGTGGAAAGTGATCGCGATCGTGATTGCAACCGTCGGCGTCATCATCACCGCGCTGCGGCCGGGCGGCGCCAGCCGCTTTGCCGACCTCAAGCCGACCGTCACGGGCCTCGTCGCCGCGGCGGGCTTCGCGCTGTCGGCGGTCGGCTATCGCGGCGCGATCATCGTGGTGCCCGGCGTGTCCTTTGTGACGGCGGCGACCTACACGCTGGTGTTCGGCCTGTTCGTGCAGACGCTGATTCTGACGGTCTATCTTCTGCTGCGCGCGCCGGATGTGCTCAAGAAGATCTTCGGGATGTGGAAGCCGTCGATGTTCGCGGGCTTCATGGGCGCGTTCGCGTCGCAGTTCTGGTTTCTCGCATTCGCGCTGACCGCCGCCGCCAACGTGCGCACCCTGGCTCTGGTGGAGGTGCTGTTCGCGCAGGCGGTGTCGTACTATTCGTTCAAGCAGCCGCTGTCGGTGCGCGAACTCGGCGGCATCGTACTGATTCTGATCGGCGTCGCGCTGCTGGTGGCGGTGTAGTCAGCGCTTGAAAACGATGATCACCGCGCCGGCTGCGATCAAGGAGATGCCAAGCCATCCGTTGAGCGAGGGCCGTTCGCCAAGAAATGCGACGCCAAACAGTGCCACCAGCACCACGCTCAGCTTGTCGATCGGCGCGACCAGCGTCGCCGGTCCGAGTTTCAGCGCGCGGAAATAGCAGATCCACGACGCGCCGGTACCGAGCCCCGACAGCACCAGGAAGATCCAGCTTCGGGCCGGGATCGGACCGGGGTGGCTGAATTGTCCCGTGGCCAGCAGGATCAGGCCGAGACTGATGAGCACGACAATGGTGCGGAAGAACGTCGCGAGATCGGAATTGATGCCCTCGACGCCGATTTTGGCGAAGATCGCGGTCAGCGCTGCGAATACGGCCGATAACAGGGCCCAGGCTTGCCAGGACCATAGCGTTCCGGAGTTCATGCGAGCGCTTTCGGATCAGAGGTTTGTCATTACGGGCGTAATGACGGTGAGGGGTTTAATTCCGGTCGTCCGGCAGCACCGGCAGCGGCATCACCTCGACGCCTTCGTCGATCAGCGATTTCGCCTCTTCCGCCGACGCCTCGCCGTAGATCGGGCGATGCTCGATGTCGCCATAGTGCATCTTGCGGGCTTCGTTCGGAAAGCGTTCACCGACGTTGTCGGCATTCTTGACGACGTGATCCCGCAATTCCCTGAGTTTTGCGCGCAACTCCTGTTCTTGCGCCATCATCAGCGACGTTGACGGCGGCGAGGTCGCGGCGTCCGATGCCGCGGGCGTGGACGCTTTGCCGCGCTTCTTGGTGCCGGCGAGCTGCGGCGCCATGATGGCCTTCTCGATCTTGGTTGAGTCGCAGGATGGACAGCTCACGAGCTTGCGCTTGACCTGCGAGTCATAGGCCGACGAACTCTGGAACCAGCTTTCGAACGCGTGGCCGCGGTTGCAGCGCAGGTTGTAGCGGATCATGCCGATCCCCGCACCAGATGCAGATGATCGGCCGCCGTGTTCTGGTCGGCGAAGGCAAATCGCCGTCCGTGCTGCAGCGAGGGAACGGTCTTGCGCGCAGTCGCGACCTTGGCGGGATCGATGGTTGCCATCACGATGCCCGGTTCGGTCGCGTGGCCTTCCGCCAGCACCGCGCCCCAGGGATCGACGATCAGCGAATGGCCGAAAGTCTCGCGCTTGTTCTCGTGCAGCCCGGCCTGTGCCGCGGCGAACACGAAACAGCCGTTCTCGATGGCGCGGGCGCGCAACAAGGTGTGCCAGTGCGCTTCGCCGGTCTTTTTCGTAAAGGCCGAGGGCACCGTGAGGAACGATGCGCCGGCTTCCGCCAACGCGCGATACAGCGCCGGAAAACGCACGTCGTAGCAGATCGTCATGCCGAGCTTGCCCCAGGGCAGGTCCGCGAGGACGGCGGTCTCGCCCGGCTGATAGTTGGCGGACTCGCGATAGCTCTCGCCATTGCCGAGATCGATGTCGAACATGTGGATCTTGTCGTAGCGCGCGAGGATGTCGCCGGACGGCCCGATCAGGAACGAGCGGTTGACCGCCTTCTCGGGCGTGGCCCGCAACGCCAGCGAGCCGACGTTGATGTGGATTTTCAGGTCGCGCGCGAGATCGCGATAGGCCGCAAGCGAGCGGTCGTTCTCTTCGCTCTGGAGATGCTCGAACAGCGCGGCGCGATTGACCTGCATCATGTTGCTGACCTCGGGGGTCTGCACAAAGCTTGCGCCCTGCGCCGCCGCCTCGCGGATCAGTTTCGTACCCTGATCGAGACTCGGTTCCGGAAACAGGCCGGTCCGCATCTGGATCATGGCCGCGATAAACGTGGTCTCGGTCATGTCACGGCCTTTTCGCCGGCCAGCAGGCCATCGAGCTTCCCTTCTCGATCGAGCGCATAGAGCTCGTCGCAGCCGCCGACCAGCGTGCCGCCGATGAAGATTTGCGGGAACGTCGCGCCGGGATCGGTGCGGTCGTACATTTCTTTGCGGTAATCGGGATTTATGCCGGAATCGAATTCCGTGAACGCAGCCTTTTTGCGCGTCAACAACGACTTGGCGGCGCTGCAATAGCCGCAGCCTGGACGTGTGTAGATTTCAACGGCAGCGGTCATGTCGCGCTCGCAGTTCCCAAGAAGGCTCAAGGCCCGAAGACTGCAAATTATATGGGGGCCTTCATGGTGTCCACAACCCGGGCGAACACCAGCACATCGACCTGCGCGGCCTTCGCGCGCAATAGAGCCCGCGCACAGGCGTCGACCGTCGCACCCGAGGTCAGCACGTCGTCGATCAGCACGACGCGGCGGCCTTGGATATTGGCGGTTTGGTCGGGTGCGACCTTGAACGCGCCCTGCACGTTGCGGGCGCGGTCGGTCCGCGACAACCCGACCTGCTGCTGGGTGGGGCGAATGCGCCGCAGCGTGTCCACCGCAACGGGGACGCCGGATTGTATTGCAATGATGCGTGCGAGCGCGCCGGACTGGTTATAACGGCGGGTCCAGCCCCGCCGCCAGTGCAGCGGAACCGGAATCAGCACGTCTGCGCCGTCGAGCACCTCGCCGCCCGCGCGCGCCATCCAGCGGCCCATCGCGGGCGCGAGGTCGGTGCGGTCCTGATATTTCAACGCGTGGACCAGCACTTTTGCGACATCGTCGTAGCGCACCGCGGCGCGGGCGCGCCGATAGGCCGGCGGATTGGCGATCGCCTCCATCGACAGCATCTCGGGCCCGGGATCGTAGACAAAGGGAATGCCGAGGCGAGGACAATAGGGACGCTCGATGAACGACAGCTTTGCCCAGCAATCCGGGCAGACGCCAACGCCTGCGACCGGTTCGCGGCAGGCCACGCATAACGTGGGAAGCGCAATGTCGAGAGCCGCGCGCGCGGTATGAGACAGCACGCCGTGGCAGACCCGCAACGCGGCGCGCAGATGATCTGTCATGGAACGTGACGGTGATGCCTCGGCGTCCATGCGATGAGGTTAGCGCCGGCGCGCATCGGGCTCAAGCGCTCATGCGGTTGCTTAACCTCTCCCCGCTCTTGCGGGGAGAGGTCGGCGAGCATCGTTCGATGCGAGACGGGTGAGGGGCTGAAGCGCATCAACCCCCTCACCCGGTTCGAATTCGCTCCGCTCATCCTCACCACCCTCTCCCCGCAAGCGGGGCGAGGGAGCATACTTGCGATTGCCACATCCGCCCCTGTCGGCGTACCAAGCCGCATGACGTCGAACGATAAAATGGCTCCGCACCCCAACGCCGCACTCGTCCTGTTCGACCGCGCGTTGCTGCGTGCGCGACAGAGCCGTGCGGCTGGCATGGGTGCCGCCACATTCCTGCTCGATCGTGTCGCGGAGGACATGGCGGACCGTATCGCCGCCGTAGTGCGTACGTTTCGGCACGCGGCGGATATAGGCACGCCGGGTGAACAGGTGCGTAACGCACTTGCGGCGCGTGCCGCCACGGTCGTTTCTATCGATCTTCCCGTGAATGAATGCGAAGCGCTGAGCCTGTCACAAGCATCGCTCGATCTCGCGGTCTCCGCGCTTGCGTTCCAGTTCGTCAATGATCTGCCCGGCGTGCTCGTGCAAATCCGCCGCGCGCTGAAGCCGGACGGGTTGCTGCTCGCCGCCACCATCGGCGGCGAAACGCTGACTGAATTACGCGAGGCTTTTGCCGCCGCCGAGTCCGAGCTGGAGGGTGGCATCTCGCCGCGCGTCGCGCCATTCGCGGACCTGCGTGACGTCGGTGCGCTGCTGCAACGCGCAGGGTTCGCGTTGCCGGTGACGGACGTCGACCGCGTGGTGGTGCGCTACGATGACGCCTTCGCGCTGATGCACGATCTCAGGCGGATGGGCGCGACCAATATCCTGACCGAACGCCGCCGCACGCCGCTGCGCCGCGCGACGCTGCTGCGCATGGCGCAAATTTACCGCGAGCGCTTCGCCGATCCCGACGGCCGCATCCGCGCCACCTTCGATATCGTCTGGCTATCGGGCTGGGCGCCGCATGAGAGCCAGCCAAAACCGTTGAAGCCGGGTTCTGCGAAAGCGAGTCTGGAAGCGGCGGTGAAGGGACGGACTTCACCCTCCCCTGGAGGGGGAGGGTCGACGCGAATGAAATGAGCGGCGGGGTGAGGTGGATATTCTTATGCGCTGTCACCCCACCCCGATCATCGCTGCGCTCTGATCGACCCTCCCCCTCCAGGGGAGGGTAGGCAGCTACATCAGCACATCGATCAAATGCGGGATCAGCGGAATGTCCGCCGGCGGCATCGGGTAGTCGCGCAGTTTGTTGGCCCGCACCCACGCCAGCGTCTGTCCCTCGCGGGCGACCGCAACGCCCTCCCAGCGCCGGCAGATGTAGAGCGGCATCAGCAAGTGAAAGCTCTCATAGGCATGGCTGGCGAAGGTCAGCGGCGCGAGACAGGCTTCCTTGACGGCGATGCCGAGTTCCTCGCTCAATTCGCGGATCAGTGCCTCTTCGGGCCGTTCGCCCGGCTCGAACTTGCCGCCGGGAAATTCCCACAGGCCGGCAAGTTGCTTGCCTTCCGGCCGCTGTGCGATCAGCACGCGGTTGTCCACGTCGATCAGGGCGCAGGCGACGACGAGGGTGAGTTTCATCGGCGGCCTCTCGCGTGAGTGCGGATCAAAGACCTTCCACCGGTCGTCCACGCGAAGGCGGGGACCCAGACTCCGCAGCAATATTTTTGGGCAGTGACGTTGGCGCTATCTGCATTCCCGGAATCCAGGGATTCTGGGTCCCCGCCTTCGCGGGGACGACGATAGTGAGAGTCACCGTGTGTCACGACCGGTAGTCGCCGTTGATCGCGACGTACTCCTTGGTGAGATCGCAGGTCAGCACGCGGTCGCGGCCCTTGCCCAAGCCCAGCGCCACCTTGATCTGGATTTTTGGATTCTTCATTGCATTTGAAACTTCCGCCTCGTCGTAAGAGGAATCGCGCGCCCCGCGCGTCGCGACGCGGATGCCGTTGAAGGAAATCGAGATCCTGTCGCGGTCGGCGGGCTCTCCCGCTTTTCCGACCGCCATCACCACGCGGCCCCAGTTGGCGTCCTCGCCGGCGATCGCGGTCTTCACCAGCGGCGAGTTGGCTATCGACATCGCGATTTTCCGCGCTGACGGCTTTGAGGTTGCGCCCTCGACGATGATCTCGACCAGCTTGCGCGCGCCTTCGCCGTCGCGCGCCACCTGCTCGGCGAGATCGGCCAGCACGCCATGAAATGCTTTTGTGAAAGCCTTCAGGCGCGGATCGCTGGCGCGCGCGATTTTCGGCGCATCGTTGGCCGCGGCAGCGCCGGTCGCGAATGCCAGCAGCGTATCTGACGTGGAGGTGTCGCTGTCGATGGTGACGGCATTGAACGTGTCCTCGACGCCACTCTTGAGCAGCGCTTGCAGCGCGGCCGCCGAAATCGGCGCGTCGGTAAACACGAACGACAGCATGGTCGCCATATCGGGCGCGATCATGCCCGCGCCCTTGGCCATGCCGTTGATCGTGACCGTCGCTTTGCCGAGCTTTACCTTGGCGGTGGCAACTTTCGGAAAGGTGTCGGTGGTCATGATGGCGCGCGCCGCGTCCATCCAGTGGTCCGGCGTCGCGGCGCGCGCCAGCGTATCCAGCACGCCGTCGAACTTGGTGGCGTCGAGCGGTTCGCCGATCACGCCGGTCGATGCGAGATAGATATCGCTCGCCTTGCAGCCCGCAGCCTTGGCGGCGATGTCCGCGGTCAGTTTTGTCGATTGCCGGCCGGTCTTGCCGGTGAAGGCGTTGGCGTTGCCGGAATTCACCACCAGCGCGCGCGCGGTGCCGGCCTTGAGCCGGGCGCGGCACCATTCGACCGGCGCCGACGGGCATCTGGATTTGGTGAACACACCAGCGACGGTCGTGCCCTTGTCCATTACCGCCAGCAGCACGTCGGTACGGCCCTTGTAGCGGATGCCTGCGGCGGCGGTCGCAAGGCGCACGCCCGCGATCGCGGGCATCTCGGGGACATCGGTCGGGGCGAGGGGGGAGATGGCGGTGGACATGAAAGCTTCCGGCTTGGACTAGGAGGGAAGCGTTCCTTATCACCTCAATATATTGTGCGGGAGAGGTAGGTCGGTGTTTTTACCCTCCCCTGGAGGGGGAGGGTCGTGAGTATCGTGCGAAGCACGATACGAAACGGGGTGGGGTGATCCATCCATTCACCCCACCCCGCCGCTCATTTCACTTGCGTCGACCCACGAGCGAGCGTTGCTCGTCTCGGACCCCTCCAGGGGAGGGTGATTCTACTACTTCTTCGTAGGCGCCATCTTGCTGTCGGCGGGGGCCGTCTTGTCGGCGCCGGGAGCGGCCGCGTCGGCGGGCTTGTCCATGCGCTCGACCTTGGCGGTCTGGCGCAGCTTGGCGACGTAATCGGCCTGCGCCTTGCGCGTCACATACTGTTCGATCTGCGGCTTCACCTGCGCGAAGTCGGGCGCCTTGCGGTCGCGCTTTTCCTCGACCTTGATGATGTGCCAGCCGAACTGGGTCTTGACGGGATCGGAAATCTTGCCCGGCTCGGGCGAGAACGCGACCTTGGAGAATTCCGGCACCATCTGCTCCTT
>JAFEFK010000885.1 GCA_018240625.1 Pseudomonadota bacterium | reverse complement strand
ATCCTTTAAAGAACGCCATGGCGATGCGCGACAAGGACGGTCGCCTCTACGATTCGCGCGCGGGACTCGGCAGCTATTACCGTTACGGGCCGCGCAAACTCACCGAGCTCTGCAACGAGGTGTTTTCAAGCCGCCGTGGAGATGCGGTTCATATCGCACGCCCGAAAATCCACGAGAGCGCGATGAAGCGCATCAAAAATCGCGCCCATGCCTATGCGCCTTCGGGTTTTCCTGCCGTCTACGACGTGGTGACCGAGGGTGGCGAAATTCTCACCGCGGGCCAATATGGTTTCGAGACCGACGCCAGCGCTGCGGCGCGCGCAGAATCGCAGGAATACATCTGGAACGATATCTGGAAACGCCGCCTGGTTTATTTCGCAACCGTCGGTGCAACGCTTTGGCTGATCGCATTTCCGCTGGCGAGCGGAGCGCGGCGTGTGGACGAATTCACCAGTCCGATCCGCTGGGTGTCGGACATCATCCGCGCCGTCGGCGGATTTCTGCCGGGCTTCGCAAAAACCTGGGTCAATGGGTTTGCCCGCGCGCCGGGCTCGTTCATCCTGCTCTCTGCTCTGGTCATCGTTTTTGTGGTCTGGGGTATGCGGATCGCGGCGCGTATCGCCAACCGCATGGGTGAAGTCTGGAACGGTGCGCCGTCGGCTCCCGCCGGGCTCCCCGGAGGCTTTATTTACGGCCTGCGCACCAACAGGGCTTATGTGGCGACGCGCGAGGCGATTAAACGCACGATCGCGCCGTTTTTGTTCGCAATTCTTTTTGCCTATGCCGGCGTCAGCCTCACCAGCCATTTTTCCTACAACGTTCAGGATGTCGCCGGCTTCACGTGCACCGACAACAGTCAGGATCCGTCGATACCCGCGCCGAAGCCGCTTGGCACCTCGGGAGACACGGCGACGGTCCTCTTCAAAACATCCGATCTCTGCAAGCCGACGGGAATTCTTCTCGAACGCGGCAAGCAATATTCCATCAAGGTCGACCCCGGCGCCGCCTGGACTGACAGTGGGATACCGGTTGCACTTGGAGGCTTCTCGGCGAAAGATCCACCACTCTGGTATCATCGCATCCTGCTCAGCCTCGGTCTTCCGCTGCGGCGCGAACTGACCGAGGACTGGTTTCGGATCGTGCTGCGCTATGGCCGCGTCGGTGGCGAAGAGCGATTTCTTGAACCCGATCCGGATGATTCCGTGATCGAGACCACGATCAAACCGACACGCGATGGCGAACTGTTTGTGTTCGTCAACGATGCCGTCGTCGGGATCCGCGGCCTCTATGACCTGTTCTATCGCAACAACCAGGGCTCGGCGAAACTTGTCGTAAAACGCAAATGAACCAGTCGGCTCCAATTGTGCGGCGCACGATGCGCCGTGAGCGAAACAAAATGCGTGCGCCTTCAATCTGTCGCGCAAAAAAATTCTCTGCGGGCCGGATTGTAACTGCCGCGCGCTTCAGACTTCTCTCTCGCCATGGATGTGCTAGTCTTCGATGGTCTGATCATCAGCAGCAGACCAATTCGCCTCTCGAAGTCTCAAAACAAATAACAGGCGCAGCCTGAGCAGGCTGCATAGGGAGTGATGCGATGAAATCGGTATTCAGTCGATCCATTCTGGCATGCGCAGCGATCCTCGCCGTGGCGAGTCTCGCCACGCAGGCGAGCGCGCAAGCGCAACAAAAGGGACTCAAACATTACGAGTCCGGCAACAAGGATTTCTGGACACATCCGCCGGATGACTGGTTCCTCGGCGATGAGACCGAAGCGCAGAAGGGCCTCGCACCGCCGTCAGGCCCGCCGACCGGCATGTCGGAATCGGAAATCAACACGGCGCTGAAGAAGATCAAGCTGCCCGCGGGATTCAAGATCGAACTCTATGCTCCGGGCGTGCTTGCGGCACGCCAGATGGCATGGGGCGACAAGGGTACGCTGTTCGTCGGGTCGTTCGGCCTCGGCAACGTCTATGCCATCACCGACAAGGACGGCAAGAAAGAGGTCAAGACCATCATCAAGGGTCTGAAGATGCCGACCGGCCTCGCGTTTCTCGATGGCGCGCTCTACGTGGTCGATATCAACAAGGTGATGCGCTACGACAATCCGGAAGCCAATCTCGACAAGATGCCGGAGCCCAAGGTCGTTTATGATGACTTCGCGGCCTACAACGCGCACGGCTGGAAATACATCGCGGTAGACAAGGATGGCTGGTTCTACATTCCGGTTGGCCCGCCCTTCAACATCGGCCTGCCGCCGACCAGCACCTCGCAGATCCGGCGCGTCGATCCCAAGACCGGAAACGCGGAACTGGTGGCGCTCGGCGTTCGCAACAGTGTCGGCGGCGACGTCGATCCGCGTTCCGGAAAATACTGGTTCACGGAGAATGCGCGCGACTGGCTCAGCGACGACACGCCGAGCGATAAACTCAACATGATCTCGCATCTTGGTGAGCACTTCGGCTATCCGTATTGCCACGAAGGCGATATTCCGGATCCGAAGTTCGCCATGGGTCACAAGTGCTCCGAGTTCACGCCGCCGGTGTTGAAGCTCGGCGCTCACGTCGCTCCACTCGGGATGAAGTTCTACACCGGCTCCATGTTCCCGGCGTCTTACAAGGACAACATCCTGATTGCGGAGCACGGCTCCTGGAATCGGCATCAGTACCAGGGCGCGCGGATCGTGCGGGTGATCGTCGGTCCTGATGGCAAGAACCCGAAGCAGGAAGTGTTCGCTTCGGGCTGGATCGAGGGCAAGCAGGGCTACACCGGCCGTCCTGCGGACATCGTGCTGGCCAAGGATGGTTCGATTCTCGTCGCCGATGACTGGGCCGGCGCGATCTATCGCATCAGCTACAGCAAGTAAGGAAACGATGACGGGAGGCTGCGGTCGTAACGGCGACCGCAGCCTCTTCGTTGTTAACCGCCGCTTTGCGATCGGGTCTGACGGCTGTTGTTAGACGACGGGCCAGCTTTTTCATTCCCTTACCTTCCCATGCACCGGGCGCAGATGCCGGAACCAATCCGGCCGCGATGAGGTTGTCTGTATGATGCGAACAACAACCATAATACTGGCGGCGTTTCTCGCGGCCGCGGTGGCAGGTCCGGCTTGCGCGGCTGACGTCGCCGCCGGCAAGGCCAAGGCCACCGAGGTCTGCTCGGCCTGTCACGGCGAGAACGGCATTTCCACCACCGAGAACATTCCGTCGCTTGCCGGGCAGCAGGATCAGTTCATCCAGTGGCAACTGGTGTTCTTCCGCGCCGGCACCCGCAAGAACGAGCAGATGCAGCCGGTCGTTGAGCCGCTGACCAACGAGGATATCCGCAACCTCGGTGCATACTTCGCGTCGCTGGCGCCGCCGCGGGGCGCGAAGCCCGACGACAATCCGGATCTCTCCGCGAAAGGCAAGCAGGCTGCGACGGGCCGCCGCTGCGCCTCATGCCACGGCGACGACTTTGCCGGCACCAAGGCCGTGGCGCGCATCGCGGGTCAGCGCGAGGAATATCTTGTCAAGGCGTTGCACGATTACAAATCCGGCGCGCGATCCGGTGGCGGCATGGCCGCGATGTCAGACGTCGCTTACCCTCTCCATGAGGAAGAGATTACCGCGCTCGCGCACTACCTCGCGCATTTGTAGGGGGCGCTAGCCTCCCCTGGAGGGGGAGGGTGAAAACCTTACCCCCGCTGGTTCTCATACGCCTTCAGATGCGTGTAGATCGTGCGCAGTTTCGGCACCGGCAGCTTGGCCGCCTCGGCGCGCGTGATGAGATCGCCGATCACATGATCGGCCTCCACGGCCGCGCCGGCCTTGATGTCGCGGAACATGGAGGCGGTCAGCGGCGAACCTTCGGTGGTCAGCATGCCCTGGGTCCGCGTTAGAAACGCCTCACGCGGATCGTGACCGGCAGCCTTTGCGATCGCGGCGATTTCGTCGCGCACACCGAGAATGAAGTCCCTGCCGCCGGGCGCGGCGATGATGTGCCCGACCGCTGCGCGCATCAGGCTGGTGGTGCCGGCAAGTGTGGCGAGGAATACCCACTTCTCCCACATGTCCTGCATGATGGTGTCGGACGCCTGCGATCCGAAGTTGCCGCTGGCGAAGGTATCGGCGATGGCCTTGACGCGATCGCTCGTTCCGCCGTCGCGTTCACCGAAGCCGAGCGACTGCATCGGGGCGAGCTGGACGATCTCGTGCTTCTCGTTCAGCGTAGCTGCGATGGCGCACTGCCCGCCGAGCACCCGCTCGCGGCCGAATTTCGCATCGAGCACGTCGAGGTGCCGCATGCCGTTGAGCATCGGGATGATGGACGTTTGCGGCCCAACGGCCGGGGCGAACGACTTGATCGCGTCCTCAAGATCGAAGGCCTTGCAACTGAGCAGGATGACGTCGAACTTGTCGCTGAGCTTGTCGGCCTGAACCGTCGGCGGATTCTTCAGCGTGACGTCGCCGAGCGGACTTTTGATGACCAGACCAGCGCTCGCCAGTTCGGAAGCGCGTTTGGGCCGGACCAGGAAGGTCACGTCGCGTCCGGCCTGAAGCAGCCTGCCACCGAAATATCCGCCGATCGCTCCGGCGCCGACCACGAGAATACGCATGGGCTAACCCTTGTTTCGTTCTTGTTTTATGCGAGTGATATGTAGCGAACAGGGAGTAGCGAATAGCGAGTAGGGAGTGAAGCAAAATCTGTTCGCTACTCGCTATTCACCATTCGCATCGTCGCCCTACCACTTCTCTCCGAATGGCCGGATTTCCATCTCGAACGTCCATGCGCTCCTGGGCTGCTGATAGAGCTGCCAGTAGGACGCGGCCACCGACGCCGGCGGCATCAGCAGATCGGGATTGTTGAGCGCTTCCTTGCCCCAGAGCTGTTCGCGGCGCTCGCGCACCCATGCGGTATCGACACCGGAATCGATGACCAGATGTGCGACATGGATGTTCTTCGGCCCCAACTCGCGCGCCATCGCCTGCGCCACCGCGCGAAGGCCGAATTTGGCGCTGGCGAAGGCTGCAAAACCCGAGCCGCCCCGCAGGCTCGCGGTCGCGCCGGTGAAGAAGATGTTGCCTTGCCCGCGCGGCATCATCAGCCGCGCCGATTCCCGCCCCGCAAGGAAGCCGGCCCAGCAGGCCATTTCCCAGACTTTGCGAAACACGCGGTCGGGGGTTTCCAGAATCGGAAAATTGACGTTGGCGCCGACATTGAAGATCGTCACCTCGAGCGGAGCATGTTTATCCGCGTCCTGAAGGAAGGCGTTGATCTCGTCTTCCTTGCGCGCGTCAAGCGAGCGCGCGACGATTTTGCCGCCTGCCGCCTCGACCTCCTTCACCAGAGGCTCCAGCTTGGTGCCATCGCGGCGGCCAGCGAACACGGTGAATCCCTCGCCGGCGAATTTCTTGACGATCTCGGCGCCGATGTAGTCACCGGCGCCGATCACGGCGACCGTTGCGTTACGTGTTTGCATGTCTGAGAATCTCCGATGGTTTGATGCGGCCTCACCAGATTGCATCAAGAACGTCATTGCGAGGAGCGAAGCGACGAAGCAATCCAGCTGCGACGGCATTTACCTTCAGAAGGCTGGATTGCTTCGCTCCGCTCGCAATGACGGATTTTTTCGTGAAGGGGCTACTTTCCCGCGATCAGCTCCTCCACTTCGCGCAACTGCTCCTTGCCGAAGAACATCTCCTTGCCGACGAAGAAGGTCGGCGAACCGAATGCGCCGCGCTCGACCGCTGATTGCGTGTTCTCGATCAGCCGCGCCTTGACGTCGGCGTCCTGTGCGCGCGCCAGCAGCTTTGCGCCATCGAGACCGGACGCGGTCAGCGCCTTTACGGCGACGTCGAGGTCGTCCATCTTCTTCGGCTCGACCCACATATGATGAAAGGCGGCGTCGACATACTTTTCGAACACGCCCTCCAACTGCGCGGCCACGGCGGCGCGCATTAGGTTGAGCGTGTTGACCGGAAAATTCGGATTCCAGACGTAAGGCTTGACCTGAAAGCGGCGCACGAATCGCTCGGTTTCCAGCGCATGGAATTCACGCTTGTTCCTGACGCCGGCCAGGGTCTCGGCCGGCGACTTATTATTGGTCGCCTTGAAAATGCCGCCGAGAAGGATCGGCACATACTCGAATTTCGCGCCAGTCCGCTTTTCGATGGCAGGAATCGCCTCGTGGCTCAGAAAGGCGTTGGGGCTGCCGAAATCGAACATGAACTGAGCGGTTGTCTTACTCACGCTTGCCTCCCGGACTGTTGTCTTTTCGTCTCCCGAGGAGTGTGGCGCAGCTTGCCGCCGTCGTCCATCCTTTTTATGATGATTATAATATATTAGAGATCCTCGACCATGGAATCATGAGTTGATCCCTTCACCTCTCCCCACCGGGGAGAGGTCGGCACGAAAGTGCCGGGTGAGGGGGCCGAATGGTGACATTGCCGTAGACGATCCGGGTAGGGCGCGGTCAGATCAGCCGCTTGATCTCTCTCTTGCGCCAGACCAGTCGGTAAAAGGCCATCTGCAATACCATCATGGTGCAGAAGGCGGCCGGATACGCGATCCAGACGCCCTCGATACCGATGCGGTCACTGAGCACGACCGCGACGGGCACCTCGACCGCGACGATCGCGAGGATCGACAGCAGCGTCGGCACAAACACGGTGCCGCTGGCGCGCATGGTGGCCGAGAATACGCCGGACATACCGAACGGCACCGTGCTCCACAGCACGATGAACAGCAGTGTCTGCGCCAGATCGCGCACCTCGGCGCTGGTGATGAAGAGTCCGACAACGATCCGCGAGAGCAGATAGCCGAGCGCCACAAGGCCTCCAGTTAAAATCAGATTCAGCGACATCCCGGCGCGGACGATGGCGCCGATCCGGTCGGTATGGCCCGCCCCGATCGCCTGCGCGGCGAAGATCGACGCGGTGATCGCGATCGAGATCGCTGGAAACTGAACGTAACTCAGTACCTGATTGACCGCGCCATACGCGGCGGTCGCGTCGGATCCGAACCGGTTGACGATGCCGAGCAGAACGATTTCGGCGAGCGACATCACGACAAGCTGTACCGCGGTGGGCAGTCCGATCCGCAGCACCTTGCCAAGCAGTTCCGGGTTGAATCGCATGGCCTTGAAGAACGCGGCGTCGGGCGCCAGCGGATGATTTGCCCGGCGCATGTAAAATCCGAGCCATAGTAGCGTCGCGATCGATGAGATCGCCGATGCTATCGCGGCGCTGGCGACGCCTAGCTGAGGCAACCCGAACCATCCCTGGATCAGCGCCGGCGTTACGACGAGTCCGATCAAGGTGGAGAACGCGAGCGCCCATAGCGGCGTGACGGTATCGCCGACACCGCGCATCATTGATGTGGCAAGCACAAAAGTAAATGTCGCCGGCATCATGATCATCATGATGCGGGCATATTGGGTGGCGGCATCGAGCACATTGGCGGGTGTCGCCAGCGCGATCATGAGGTCGCGCGCAAACAGCCCGCCGCCAACGGCGATCACGCCGCCGCCTATCAATGCGAGTGTCAGCGTGGTTCCCGCGATGGCTTTCACCTTGCCGGTTGCGCGCGCGCCCCAGGCTTGTCCGATCAGCACCGAAGAACCCGCGCCGAGCCCGATGATGAAGGAGATGAAGAAAAACATCACCGGAAAGAAGATCGAGACGGCGGCAAGCGCATCGACGCCGATCATCTGGCCGAGATAGATGCCATTGACGGTGCCGAACATCGCCTGAAGGATGTTGCTCAGCATCATCGGCAGCAGGAAGGCGACGTACGCCCGCCACAAGGGTCGCGCTGTCGTCATGACGATATCCTTGCGGGGTTTCAGGCCGACGTGTCGCTAGCTTTTGTGTTCCGACACGTTTTCTTCACGCGAACCGGTCGTCACGTCGCTCGAAAACGCTTTGGAGGCGAGCTTGACGATGTGATCGCGGATGTCGTCCGGCCAGCCGGCGATCACGCCGACGAAACGGCGCCGGTCGCCTGCGAACAATGCCCGCGAGGCTTCCTCGAAGTTTGCGAGATTGCCGGCCATCGCAGACATGAAGTGGTAGGCCGCATCGCGCGCCGTGCGGTGGCGATCCCTGTCGCCGCTGGCGCGGCGGGTCTCGTCGACAAGCCTGCGCAATGCCACCGAGGCGCCGCCGGGTTGCGAACTGAGCCAATCCCAGTGCCGCGGCAGCAGCGTGACCTCGCGTGCGACCACGCCGAGTTTTGGCCGCCCGCGTCCGCGCGGCTCGCTCGTTTCGGGAATGGCCGACGCTTGCGCCGGATCGGCTGATCCGGTGCGCGACAACCGGCCGACAATGTCCTCGTCGGAGCCGCGAAGATCGAGGTCAAT
>JAFEFK010000884.1 GCA_018240625.1 Pseudomonadota bacterium | reverse complement strand
AATGGATTTCAACGGCTTGCTATAGCGTTTTCGAGCGAAGTGGATGCCGGTTCGCGTGAAGAAAACGCGTCAAGTCAAAACCATAGAGATTCGCTTCTGATTCCATCAGAAGCGAAGCTCTAGATCAGCCGCAGCCCTTTCAGGCTGGCGTGACCGTTCTTGCCGACGATGATGTGGTCATGCACGGAGATCCCGAGCGGCTTGGCCACGTCGACGATCTGCCGTGTCATCTGGATGTCCGCCTGCGACGGCGTCGGATCGCCGCTTGGATGGTTATGCACCATGATGATCGCGGTGGCCGAGAGTTCGAGTGCGCGCTTGACGACTTCGCGCGGATAGACCGGCGTATGATCGACGGTACCCACCTGCTGCAATTCGTCCGCGATCAGCTGGTTGCGCTTGTCCAGAAACAGGATGCGAAACTGTTCCTTGTCGGCAAACGCCATCGACGCCCGGCAATAGTCGATCACCGCGGTCCATGACGACAGCATCGTCCGCTGCTTCAACTGTCCCTTGGCCACCCGGCTGGCGGTTGCCGCGATCAGCTTGATCTCGATGATCGCCGATTCGCCGAGCCCGCTGGTCTCACGAAGCCGCGCCTCGGGCGCGTGAACCACCTCGGCGAACGATCCGAATTTGCCGATCAGGGATTTGGCGAGAGGTTTGACGTCGCGGCGGGGCAGCGCGCGAAACAGCACCATTTCAAGCAGCTCATAGTCGCTCAGCGCATCCGGTCCGGCATCTCGGAAACGCTCCCGCAATCGTTCACGATGGCCGTGATAGTGCGGCGCTTCGGCAAATCCGGATGGGTTGTCGGCATCTGCGGGCATTGGGCGCCAACGGACCGTTCCTTGGGTTCTACAACCTTGCCGTGCTTGGGGGCATTTGCAACCCCTCAATTCAGGGATGCGAACCACGAAGGAGTGAATGGTTTGATGTGTCGTGCTTTTGCGAGGGTTGCGAACAAGCTTTCCCGAAAAGACGCGTTCATCGCACAGCAGTCATCCGCGTTGATCAACCGGCAGAACTCAGCCGCCGTAGGGTGGCTTGTCGAACTTACGCGGCGACAGCGTGAAGATCTCGACCCCGGTCTGGGTCACGCCGACCGAATGCTCGAACTGGGCCGACAGCGAGCGGTCGCGCGTCACCGCGGTCCAGCCGTCCGACAGGATCTTCACGTGTGGCTTGCCGAGATTGATCATCGGCTCGATGGTGAAGAACATGCCGGGCCTGAGCGGAACGCCTTCGCCGGGCCGGCCGATATGGATGATATTGGGCTCGTCGTGAAACATCCGGCCCAGGCCATGGCCACAGAAATCCCGCACCACGCTCATGCCCTGTGGCTCGACAAAGCTCTGGATGGCATGGCCGATGTCGCCGGTCGTCGCACCCGGCTTGACTGCGGCGATACCGCGCATCATCGCCTCGTAGGTGACCTCGATCAGCCGCTCGGCCTTGCGCGCGATCGGTCCGACCGCGTACATGCGGCTGGAATCGCCGTACCAGCCGTCG
The DNA here is from genome assembly GCA_018240625.1 of Pseudomonadota bacterium. GTDB lineage: Bacteria > Pseudomonadota > Alphaproteobacteria > Rhizobiales > Xanthobacteraceae > Nitrobacter. Next base: position 6,680 of record JAFEFK010000884.1, on the reverse strand, counting down.
ACGATAAAGGTGACGTCGACATTGACGATATCGCCCTCCTTCAGCGCCCGGTCGCCGGGCATCCCGTGGCAAACCACGTGATTGATCGATGTGCAGGTCGAGTAGCGATAGCCGCGATACATCAGCGTGGCCGGATAGGCGCCATGGCTGAAGGCGAATCCGCGCACGAACTCGTCGATCTGCGACGTCGGCAGGCCGGGTTTCACCAGATCGGCGAGGTCGTCGAGGCAGCGCGCCACGAGCGCGCCAGCCTTACGCATGCCAGCGAAGCCGCTCGGGCCATGCAGCTTGATCTGTCCGGTCTTGCGCAAGGAGGTTTCGGAAGCTTCCACGTAACTCATCAGGGATCTGGTTGGAAAAGGTGTGATTCAGGCTTCTAATTTAATCGATAGGGCCGTCAGCGCAAGCTAGAGTCCCCATGCATCGCTCTCAGGGCGCGATGGGAACCGGCCCCGCGAGGGCGATTTCGCCGCTATTCAGGCGGCAAACGTGGGCGATGGCTTCGACGCCCTTGGCGCGCGCCCGGTCAAAGGCTCGTCCATAGGCCGGATCGATGTCGCGCGCCAGGGTCAGAGCCGTAGCGGATCCGATCTGGATCACGAACAGCATCACGGCGCGCTGCCCGGATGCCGCCACCGCCGCGAGTTCGTCGAGATGCCGGGCGCCACGCGCGGTGACGGAATCCGGAAATTCCGCCAGCCCCGGCTGGCGCATCAGATGGACGTTCTTGACCTCGACGTAACAGGGCGGTCGATCCGGGCCTTCAAGCAGAAAGTCGATCCGCGAACGCCCGCCGTTCGGACCCTCACCGTACTTCACCTCGCGGCGAACGCGCGCATAGCCGCCGAGTTCGGGAATGGCGTCCGCGGCCAGGGCCTGCGCGACGATCGTGTTCGGGTGCATCGTGTTGACGCCGGCCAGCTCACGCCCCGTGCCGAAATCGGCTTCGATCAGTTCCCATGAATAGGGCAGCTTGCGCGTCTTGCTTGGCGATCTGGAGAGCCAGACCCGCGAGCCCGGCGCCTGTAACCCGGTCATTGCGCCGGGATTGGCGACGTGGACCGTGATCGTGCTGCCATCGGTCAGTTCGACATCCGCGAGGAAACGCTTGTAGCGCCGCAGCAGCGTCGCCGGGATGAGATCCGAGGCGAATTTCATGGCGATGAATGGTCAGGATTGCTGCATATTGTCGCTGTCATCGCAAAGACCATTTCCAAGCCTCGTCGTCGTGCGGCCACACATGAAATGAAGAAATCCGTTTCGAGGCATCGGCATTTTTCATGATTGCGGCGGCGATGCCAAGAATGCTTGCGAACGTGTTCGTTGTTTCTCTTCGCAAACCAATAACTGGCCGGCAGAAATGGGTTGGCGCAGCGTGTCCACGACGATAAGGATGCAAGTGCAGCTATTTACCGCTTCGGACATCTGATGGCATCTCTGGATTCGGTCAGTCTGGCGATCCTGCTTGGCGCGATTCTGGTCATGGCCGGAATTTTGTCGAGCCTGCTGGCGTTGCGTTTCGGCGCCCCCTTGCTGCTGGTCTTCCTGTTCATCGGCATGCTGGCGGGCGATTCCGGGCCCGGCGGCCTGAAGTTCAGTGATGTCGAAAATACCTATCTGGTCGGTTCGGCCGCGCTGGCGCTGATCCTGTTCGACGGCGGTTTGAAGACGCGATTTCAGAGCATCCGCACGGTGCTGGCGCCTTCGATGATGCTGGCAACGGCCGGGGTCCTGCTGACGGCGCTGATCACAGCGCCGGTGGCGAAATACGCCCTCGACCTCAACTGGACCGAGGCGTTGCTGATCGGCGCTGTCGTTGCTTCCACCGACGCCGCCGCCGTGTTTCTGCTGGTGCATGCGCAGGGGCTGCGGTTACGCCCGCGGGTCGGCGCGACGCTGGAGGCGGAGTCCGGGACCAACGATCCCTTCGCGGTGTTTCTCACGCTGATGCTGGTGGAACTGATCTCGGTCGGTCACAGCTCGGCGGGACATGTCATTCTCGAATTCATCCGCGAGTCCATGCTCGGCGCCATCGTCGGCGTGATCGGCGGGCGGCTCGTGGTGCTGGCGCTGAATAGGGTGGCGTTGCCCCAGGGGCTGCACGCGCCGTTCGTCACGACCGCGGCGCTGGTGATTTTCGGCGTGGCGCAGATATCCCACGCGTCCGGATTCCTGGCGGTCTATCTCGCGGGAATCATGATCGGCAATCGCCCGACCCGGGCGCACAACTCCGTCGTGACGTTCCTCGATGCCGCGACCTGGCTGGCGCAGATCGTGATGTTCGTAATGCTGGGATTGCTGGTCTCGCCGCAGCGGCTTTTGAGCAGCGTCGTGCCGGCTGTCATCATTTCGCTGGTGCTGATGCTGGTGGCGCGGCCGGTGGCCGTGTTTCTCTGCCTCGCGCCGTTTCCCTTCAACTGGCGGGAAAAGCTGTTCATTGCCTGGACCGGCCTGCGCGGCGCGGTCGCGATCTTCCTGGCCTCGATTCCGATGCTGGTCGGGTTGTCGAAGGCCTATCTGTATTTCGACGTTGCCTTTGTCGTGGTGATCATCTCGCTGCTGCTGCAAGGCTGGACACTCGCCGCGGCCGCCCGGCGGCTGCACGTGGCGCTGCCGCGCGCCGAGCGTGGCCCGCGCCGTGTCGAACTCGATCTGCCCGGACAGCTCGAGCAGCAATTAGTGGGCTACGCGGTGCGGCCGAAGAGCCTGTTCCTGCGGCGTGGGCTTATTCCGTCATGGTCGAAGCCGACGCTGGTGATCCGTAAAGAGAAGATACTGACGCCGTCCGAAGCCGAGCCTGTCGCGGCCGGAGACTATATCTATTTGTTGGCACCGCCGGAAAAGGCCGAGTCGCTCGATCGCTTCTTTATCGATATGCAGCCATCGTCCGCGCCAGATCCGCATCTGCTGGGCGATTTCGTGGTGTCAGGCGAAGTTACCCTGGGCGATATCGCGCAAATCTACGGTATCTCCATTGAGCCGAACGACGCGCGGCTGACGCTCGCCGATTACTTCGACGTCCATCTTGACCGTGCGCCGAAGGAAGGTGCGACCCTGCCGCTCGATGCCATCATTCTCGTCGCCCGCAACATCAGCGGGGGCCGTGTCAACGTGGTTGGACTTCGATTGCCGGAAGATGAAGATGAGACGGCCGCACCGCTGACGCGGATGGGTGTGCTCAGAAAGAAGCTGTCGGAAGCCTGGATATCGCTTGCAGGAATTTGATCTGAAAATCAGGCGGGCAGGACATCGACACCGCCGAATGCCGTGATGCGCCCGCGTTTCAGCATGACGACGTGCGATGCGAGCTGGCGCAATTCGTCCGCATCGTGGCTGACATAGACCATCGGAACGCCGGCCTCGTCACGCAGCCGGATCAGATAGGGCAGGATCTCCGCCTTGCGGTCATCGTCCAGCGATCCCAACGGTTCGTCCAGCAGCAGGAGCCTCGGCTGTGCCAGCAGCGCGCGGCCGAGCGCCACCCGCTGACGCTCGCCGCCGGAGAGCTGGCCGGGCCGGCGATCCAGCAGATGTCCGATATTGAGCATCTCGTTGAGCCGTGCCTCTTGCGCGGCGTCGCTGGTCAGGCGGTTCATCCGGCGGCCGTAGTCGAGATTCCGGCGCACATCGAGATGCGGAAACAGCCGCGCATCCTGGAAGACATAGCCGATGCGGCGGCGATGCGCGGCGACGTGAAGTCGCTGCGAGGTGTCGTCAAGCATCTCGCCATCGACGGAGATCAAGCCGCGATCTGGCGTCAGCAATCCTGCGATCATGCTGATCAGTGACGTCTTGCCGGCGCCCGATGCACCAAACAGTCCGGTAACGCGGCCCTGGCTCGTGAACGCGACCTCGACCGAAAAATCGCCAAGCTGCTTCGACACATCCACGCGCAGCATGGTCAGTTTCCGTGCAGGCGTCGCGTCGCACGCCGCGCAAACACTTCGGAGGCGACCAGCGCGGCCATGGCGATGACCACAGACACGATCACCAGCCGCAGCGCGGCCGCATCGCCGTCGGGTGTCGAGATCAGTGAATAGATCGCCGAGGAAATCGTCTGGGTCTCCCCCGGGATATTGGAGACGAAGGTAATGGTCGCGCCGAATTCGCCGATCGCCTTAGCGAAGCCGAGCACCATGCCGGCCAGAATGCCGGGCAGCGCCAGCGGCAGCGTCACGGTGGCGAACACTTTCCATGGCGACGCGCCGAGCGTGCTCGCCGCCTGTTCCAGCCGGCGGTCGATGGCCTCGATCGACAGCCGGATCGGCCGTACCAGCAGCGGGAACGACATAACCCCGCAGGCGAGCGCCGCGCCGGTCCAGCGGAACGCAAAGACGATTCCGAGGTGATCGTAGAGCCACGCGCCGACCAGCCCGCGCTTCCCGAAGGTCAGCAGCAGCAAATAGCCGGTCACGACGGGCGGCAGCACCAGCGGCAGGTAAATCAGTGCATCGATGAACGGTTTGCCCCAAAATCTGCTGCGGGCAAGCATCCAGGCAACGGCAATGCCGAGCGGTGTCGCCACCAGCGTTGCGACCACGGCAACCCTGAGCGACAGCAGGACCGCCGTCCATTCGGTGGGCGAGATGTCAAACATCAGACCTCGGTAATGCTGTCGTCATTGCGAGGCGCTCTTGCGACCAGGCAATCCAGCCTTCCTTACGCTCTCTGCATTGCGTCGCTTCGCTCGCAATGACCGGCATTGTTCAGGTCGTCGGGCTAACCAAGAACGAGAAGCCATACTTCTCGAAGATGGTCTTGGCGGCCGACGTGCGCAGGAAGGCGAGATAGTCGGCCGTCGCTTGATGCGCCGTCGTGGTCGCCGCGACCGGATAGATGATCGGCGGATGCGACGTTGCGGGGAATGTGCCGACGATCTTCACGCCGGGCTCAACCTTGGCGTCGGTGGAATAAACGATGCTGAGCACGGCTTCGCTTCGCGCCACCAAGGCCAGCGCGGCCCGCACATTCTCGGCCATCGCAAACTTCGGCTCGGCCGCGGTCCAGGATCCGAGCTTCTCCAGCGCCGCCTTGGCGTATTTCCCGACCGGCACGGCCTTGACGTCGCCGGTCGCGATCTTGCCGTCACCGGCAAGCTTGGCGAGATCGAATCCCTGGCCGATCTTGACGTCGTTGATTTTCGAATCCTTCGGCGCAATCAGCACAATGGAATTTCCAAGCAGGTTGACGCGGGTCGATTCGTTGATGTTCTTCTTTCCAATGGCGTAATCCATCCAGGCGATATCGGCCGAGACGAATACATCGGCGGGGGCTCCCTGCTCGATCTGCTTGGCCAGCGCGGAGCTCGCAGCATAGCTCGCCACGATCTTGATGCCTGTTTTCGCGGTATAGGCCTTGTCGACATCATCGAGCGCATTCTTCATCGAGGCCGCGGCGAACACGGTGATGGTCTTGTCCTGCGCGGCGGCGGGAGCGGTAGCCGATGGCCGTGCATCCTGGGCACAGGCCGGTACAGTGAATGCACCGACCAGCAAGGCCGCGAGCAACGAACGGGTGAAACTTTTCATGGGACGCTCCAGATCGATCCGGCGCGAACGGTCGCGCAGACGACGTAAGGGATTGGATGGACAGGACGATCGATGGAAGCGCCGTTCCAGGGATTTCCAATGGGCTTACGGCCCGCCGGAAAGATCGCTTGATCTCGACAATATCAGCCACGGATCGCACGTAAAGGGGCAGTGGCGATCGGTCTTCAGGGTGTGGCGGGCGTCAAGGCGATATTGATGGTGTCGCTGGCGACGCCGCTGATCTGGATTGTGACGAGGCCGGCCGCAAGATCGAACCGGACGCTTTTGCGCGCGCCGGCGCATCCCGTGACGCCGCTGAAACCTTTCGGCTTGAGGTAGCTGTCGTTCTGGATGGCGTCGATCCACGCGTAGTCCGAGATCGTCACCGTATAGAGGCCTGCCGCGCCTGCGCTGGCGCGCAGGAAGCCCGCGTGAGTGCCAGGCTTCTGCGGGCGCTCCGGCGGCTTGGGCAGGGCCGCGTCGGCGATCGGGCGCAGCTCGACCGTGACGGCCGTCGGCGGCGAGGGCGCCTCTGCGCCCGCCGCCAGCTTCGGCAGAGAGGGCGCGGTGAGCGCCGCCAATTCCTGGTCCATCGGCCATTTGAACTTGTCGCATCCAACGGGATCGGCAGCGAAGGCCGGCGTCGCGGCGATCAGAAGCAGCGCGATGGCTGAGGATTTCAGCATGCTCAGTTCACCGCGATCATGACATCGGAAGCTTTCACGACGACGACGACGGCACTTTTGGCCTTGATGCCGAGTTCGTCCACCGCTTCGTTTGTTATCGAGGATGTCATGATCTGTCCGCCGCCGATATCGACGCGGACATGGGACGTGGTTGCGCCCTTTGTCACTTCCACGACGGTGCCCTTGATCTGGTTGCGTGCACTGATGCGCATGACGGCTCCTCGCATTGATGACGCGCGCAGCGAAGCTGCGTCGCATTCGGGATGAATGTGGGAAAGGACCGTCGTCCCCAAGGGATCGCCATGCGCTTACGGCGCTGCGATGTCCGATGCTAGCGCACTTTCAGGTGAAGCGAAATGGTCTCGCAGCCGTTATTGCTTCGCATCCGGCGCGGCCAGTACCTGCCGGCAGTCCGCCGGCAGTTGCGCCAGCGTGATCGGCGGTTTTGGCTTCGGCGGCTCTTTTG
>JAFEFK010000883.1 GCA_018240625.1 Pseudomonadota bacterium | reverse complement strand
CCGCGATCGAACGTCGCATCGCCGAGCCATACCGGGCGGCCTTCCGCGCCCTTTTCGAGAACCTTCCAGAACCGGACATGATGGCGCTTGTCGGGGCTGTGGCCGTCCGGCTTTTCGAACGCCAGATCTTCGCGGCGGCCCTGATAATACAGATTGCTGACGGGAGCGGCCAGGTAAGGGCGGTCCAGCAGTACGCTGCCGACGATCTCCAGACTCGATTTCAACGTGACCGGATCGGCGGCGTGCCATCCGGCAGCATGCATCGCGCACACGATATCCTTGTCACTGCCGATCATGCCGATATTGATGGGATCGCCGGGTATGCCTTGCCCTGTGCGCGTCACCATCGGCAAACCGGCAAGATCCTTCTGGTGTTCGTAATGGGTCCACAGCGCCGGCAGCGCGAGGTATGCAACGGCAACATAAGCCGCGGCGGCGACGCATGTGATCAGCGCTGCGCGTTTCAGGCGGCCATGCCTGAGCGGCGCGGGATGATCGGGAGGATGTGCGACCTCGGCCAAAACCGATCTGCTCAAAATTTCCGGAGCATCGACTATAGCACAGCGGAGAAACGATCTATCGTCTCGTCTCGCGACACCCTGCGTCCTCGGCCTCCTCGACCGAGCAGAACCAGCGCGTGCCCTTGCTGATCTTCATCTTGATCTGCGCATACCAGCGGCTGGTCGGTTTGTGATAGATGCAGACGCCGGAACGGTTCACGTTGCCCTTGATGGTGCAATCGGGCGAGGGCGCAACCGGTCCGGATGCCGAAGCAAGCAGGATGGCGCGCGCGGTCGGCGGCGCTTTGACGGCCCCGAGTATTGAAGTCTTCTTGTTGCGTACGCGCCAGTCCCAAGGCGCAATAAACGCGCCCGCCCACATGCCGGCCTTGGCTTCGCGCGCGGCTTTCTGATCCGCATCATAGTCGTGAGACACGCGTGAGAGCGATAGCGCCCATCCGTTCTTCACCAGCCATCCCTGAATGTCCTCGCCATCGACGTCGCATTTGGCGACTGAACGCCCGAAGCGATTGGCCCGCAAGACGTGGCAAGTCCAGTTTTTCTTGTCGACGTGATGGATGAGTGCGTCTCGCGCGGCGGCCCCGCAGGTCCAGCGCTCGCCTTTGTTATTCAGGCACAGTTGATCGGCAGAGGGCGCATCGATGGCGCTGAGGCGAAGCTTCACGGCGCCGATCGCCAGCGTATCGCCGTCGTGAATTTTTGGAACTCCCGAGACGTCGGCGGCGTGGGCGGCAATCGGAAAGGAAAGTATCGAGGAAAATATCAGGAGTGCGGAAATGAATTTCATCAGGCCTGGCCGTTTTAGGAAGGCTGGTCAGCCGGTCGCCGAAATTATGGGGTGATTTGGACAGATACACCAGCGGTGGACGGTGCTCCGGCTTCAATTTCGCGCGAGGCACCGCTGCCGATATTAGGGTTTAATGCGGCATCGGTTGCCGCATCGCCTTGCGGGCGAGGGCCAGCCCCATCAACACGAAGGCGGATGTCACTTCCGGACCGCCTACCAGAATGCGTGTTGGCGTTTTCATCTTGTTCCATTCGTATGCTTTGAAGGGACCGCGTCGTCCGCCTTCGCCGGCATGGCGGACAATGCAGTGCAGCGCAGGCGTAAAAGTCGCGGCGTCCGCGCCAAGATGTCCCAGCGCGATCAGCGCAAGCGCTGCGTCAAACACGTTCATCTCGGCTGTGATCAATGTATCCTGCACGTAGGCCAGAACCCGGCCCCGGATGAGGCCGAAACTGCCGTCAGGATCGATCGCTTGCCGAGCGTCCGGCGGCAGCGCCGTGAACGCCGCGTAGCATCGTCCGAAGTAGGCGCAGTAGAGTTCCGGCAAATAGTAAATATGGGACCGGGGATCGCTGAATGCGCCGCTGGCAACGAGCCGCCGTTGGAAGCCGATGATCCGCTGCACGGTTTGCAGGCGTTGCGGCGTTTCGAGAATGCGCCATCGCGAACAATTGCGAAAGGAGACTTCGAGAACATCGAGGTTGAGGGTGGGATCGAGATCGTTGCCGTAGGGCCGGTCACCCGCAAGATTGTCGATCCATGTGACGATGCCGCCGTCATAGTCGATATTGTCGTTGAGCGGAACGGTGACGAGCGGTTCGTTGTGGCCGCTGCCGGCCTGATAACCGGCATAGAAGTCGATCAGCGGCTGATTGAGGATCGGATCGGTTGAGCCGATTTGCGTGGCGGCGGAAAAAGAGCAAGCGGTGGTGTCACAGTCGGGAACGTAGATGCCGAAGCCGAGGTCCTGCTTGATCTGTGCGAAAAAGCGGCTGAAGCGCGGATGGGGATGCGGTGCAAGCGCGGTCACGACGCTGACCACAGTGCCATCGCGCGCGTGCACATCCTCGCGGCTGGTCTTGAGGCAGAAATCGACCATCTCAGTGCTTGCGCGGCGGATCGTTTCGGTTTCCTCGGCCGTAGCGAGCCCGGTTTCGGCGAAACTCAGAAGCGCCTCGGTGAAAAACGCGTCGTAATAGGCGGAACGATGCCGGATCTGCATCGGCTGCCACATCGGTTCGGCAATGCCGGTCCACGGCGGATTGATCAGGTCGCGCGCGGGCGATCACGCAATGAAGACGCGCGCCAGATTGAAGAGGAGAGTTGAGTTCTTGTAGCCGCGAGCATCGAGCCCGGTGAGAGCAGCGAGAAAGTCCTTGCCGTGCAAATCCGGATCGCCGATCAAATTGAACGCGGCAAAAGTCGGGATGAAGCCGTTTTTTCGAAACGACTGGAGAAGATGCGCGCCACAGGTGCGGATGATGCTTTCAATGTCGGCAAGGCTCGGAGCCGGTTGCGCCGATGTCACCGGCCTGGGCCTGGGGTGCTGCAAGGTCACAGTGTTCAGGAGCGCAGCAACCGGTTGCCCGATCGCTGTCCAGTCGGGAGTTTCGTCATCGCGCGCGCGCCGGAGCGCCTCCTGAAGTTCCCGGAAACGCGCCTCGTCCCGAAGCTCCGCCAGACCGGCCCGCCGCAGCAGGGGGCGCAAAGCCGGGTTGGCAAGCGCTGTCTTGTAGAATTTGGCCAGATGGCCATCGCCGCCCTGATGGTGCAACAGGATCGGATCGCACAGGTCGTAAAGCGAAGGGCCGTCCTTGCGGTTCGTCAGCGCGCTGTAGATGGCGCCGGCGAAATGGCGAGCAGTCATGATTTTCTTTCCGCGCGCCCCCGTGCGCGTCGCGACACCGCATCAAGGCCCATTCAGCCAACCTATTGAAAAACTATACGGATCGGCACGAAAAACAAAATGTGACCTAAGTCACGGAAGCCGCTGCGGCATGGTGATGAGCATCCTGGCTTCAATAATGCCGCAAATGGCCGTTTCATCCGGAGCGGACGTGACTGCGAACGATCAGGTGTTTGGCAACAAGGTTATCCCGGACTTTGCGGCGGCGCCGACCTGCCGAGCACCTCAGCGTCCGTGAGCTATGCATTTGACGCCAGGCGCTCGCGAAGCTCCATGCCGAATCCGCCCTTTTGTAACGGTTCACCCGAGCACAAGCCAACGACAACCAATTGTATTTAAACAGGAAAGAATGACGCGGGGCCGCCTCGGCAGGCCGATCGTCCTTAACCGGTCATGTTTCCAATAAATAAAGGTTTCGTGTTGCTCATGGGGGACCCGCGGGGTATGACCTCCGTATGCTGCGGTGCCGCAAAACGAGCGCATTTGACCGCAATAAGCCAGGCGTTCCTTAAAACCAATCTGGTGTTGGCGCGACTTACGAGCGCGATCGAGCATGACCAGGAATTGACGTTATGAAGATAGGGCAGTTTCGCGTGTCCCCCCGGTCTATCACGTTAGCTGCCGTCCTCGTCGGGATGGTGTCGCTGGCGATCGGAGCTCATGCTGCGCTCAACAAGCGAAGTCTGGATGTCGCGAAGGCTCTCGCGGTTCCTGATACGAGCGATGTTGCAGGCAAGCCATCGCGTGTTGCGCTGGTTATCGGCAACGGGCATTACCCCGATGCGAGCCGGCCTCTGGGGCAATCCATCAACGATTGCCGGGCTCTCACGACGAGTCTGCGTCGCGACGGTTTCGACGTCATTATGGTCGAGGACGCCACCAAAGACGAGATGCGCCGTGCGGTTGGACGCCTGAAATCAAAAATCGGGCCGGATACGACCGCTCTCCTGTTCTTCAGTGGGTTCGGCATTCAGGCTGGCCGTGAAAGCTACATGATCCCGGTCGATGCGCAGATCTGGAAAGAAGTCGATGTGCGGCGCGATGGGATTTCCATCGAATCCGTTCTCGGCGCAATGAAGGAGCGTGGCGCCAAGGTCAAGCTTGCGGTGATCGATGCGTCGCGGCGTAACCCGTATGAGCGGCGCTTCCGCTCCTTCTCCCACGGTCTTGCCCCGATCAATGTGCCGGACAATGCGCTGATCCTGTCGGCGGCCACGCCGGGAAAAGTTGTCGACGAGTCCAGCAGCCAAAACAGCCTGCTGATGGCGGAGTTGCTCAAGAGCCTCGACTCGCCAAATGCGCAGGCCGAAGCTGCTTTCGGCAAGACGCGTGTCGCGGTTTTGCAGGCAAGCGAGGGCGAACAGGTTCCAACGGTGTCATCGTCGTTGACCGAAGACGTGCCGCTCAAGGCTGATGCAGCGATTACGTCGGGTAAGGCCGGCAGCTAACCGCTACTTCGCGTCTGCGGTCACCGGTCTGACCGGATCGCCTTCGCGCAACAAGGCGCCCGCGCGCGCGACGACGACATCGCCTTCTGCCAATCCTTCGCGGACTTCGACCTGCCCGCCCGACAACAATCCCACTTCGACGCGCCGTGTTTCGACCCGCTGGCGCCGGACCACCTGAACGACTGTGCCGGCAGTTCCATACAGGATCGCCGTCAAAGGCACGGCAATGCCGCAGCTTTCGCCGGTTTTGATGAGCGCCCGGCCGGATGCATTGACGAGCAGGCGGTTGCTCGGGTCGACAGATATGAAGACCTGCCCTAGCTGGCTGTTCGGCTCGATCGTCGGAGCGATGAGCCGTACCTTTCCGTCCATATCCCCTGCGCCGACGACCTTCACCTTGGCAGCCTGATTGACAGCGAGCTTCGGCAGGTCGGTTGTCGGCACCTGACCGACCAGGTCGAACTCGTTACCGGTGATGATGCTGAACAGCGCTTCGCCCTTCCCGGACGCAACCGCGCCGACCTCGGCCGATGAATTGCTGACAAGTCCAGCCACCGGAGCCTGAACCTGAATCGATCCGCCTTCGGGAAGGTTGAGGCGGGCAAGCGCCTGTCCGGTTGTCACGGTCTGTCCTGGTTCCACAAGAACGTCGGCGACCTTCAGGCCCGGCCGCTCCGGGCGCACGGCCGTCTCATCTTTCGGAATCAAAATTCCGGTCACCTCGACGATCGCGGCGAAGCAGGATTTGGTCGCCTTCAGGACAGTGACAGCAGCGCCTTTCGGAGCATTCGAATCCTCAGCCGCTATCCCTTGCTGCGAGAGGACAATCATCCCGAGCACGAGTGCGACAGCGGTCATGTGCCTTGCGATGTGATGCGGACCAAAAGATTTCATCGGCATTGAAGGCGTGCTCTCAGGGGTGACCGGGCGTCGTCGTTGTCAATATGTTTTGGCGTTATATTCGAGGTCAATAAATCCAAGGGTAGTCAAGGCAGGGTCCGGAGCCAAGTAGCACAATTCGACCGACTCGTCGGACGGACGGTCTTCCGGCTTGGTTATTGGAGGATTGGTTGCTCTTAGAGAGCGAACGAGCGACCGAACAGCCGCTTCATGATGTCATCAAGGGGCGTCGGCCGGGCATGGAGGTTGGCTGCCGGCTTCGGCGCCCAAGCCTTTGCCGGATCATTGTGCCGAGGTGTCACCGAAGATGTCGTATCAAAGTCGCTCTGAGGGCTGCAAAAACTCTGTAACTTATGACACACTTCATCATAGCGTAAGGGAGCATATTGAACAGACCAGTGGTCCGTTTGTTTTGATTTCAGTTAGTTATGACAATGCGATTCCTGCCGGGTTTCCGCATGGTGATCCGGACCTCAAGGGCGAATTGCGATGAGCAAGCAGGCTGAATTCGCTGTCATTCTCAAGATGAATCCGCTGTTTTCAGATCTCGGCGCCGAAGAGTTGCAGCGGATTTCGGCGCTCTGCCATACCCGGCAACTCGGTATCGGCGAGCTCCTGTTCCAAAAGGGCGATGAGGGTGACGCTCTATATGGCGTTCGCCACGGTCAGATCCGCATCGAGACCGGCACCTCCGATGGCTCCCGGTTGACGTTGAACTTCCAGCGCTCGGGCGATCTGTTCGGAGAGATTGCCGTGCTTGACGGCCAGATACGAACGGCAGACGCGGTGGCGGGTGAAGCGACCGAATTGTTTGTTCTGCGGCGCGGCGATTTGCTGGCGTTTCTGGAGCGGGAGCCGAAGATCGCGATCCGCCTGATTGAGCTGCTGTGCAAGCGCATCCGCTGGATCAGCGAGCGCATGGAGGAATCGGTATTGCAGCCATTGCCGGTGCGGATGGCGCGGCGACTGTGCGCACTCGCCGACGATTACGGTTCGGAGGTTCATATTTCGCAGGAACAGCTCGGTGTTTACGTCGGCGCGGCGCGCGAGAGCGTCAATCGGCAACTGCAGCAATGGCGCAAGGATGGAATTCTCGATCTTCAGCGCAGCCGTATCCTGCTCAAGAACATGAGCCGTCTGACCGCCGTGGCGCGCAACGAGTAGAGCGTCTTCGAGCGAATCGGATAACGGTCCGCGTGCAGAAAACGCGTCAAAATTGGAATCGTAGCGCTTTCGGATTATTCGGCGCCGGGCAACCGGACGATATTCGGCGGCCGATGATTGGCATCTGCCGGGCCATCGGTCTCGGCTTCCGCGCCTGATGTCAGCAGACGCTTGCCGTAGCGCCAGATGAACGCGCCGATATCGTCCATCATCATGAACATGGCGGGAACGAATACCAGCGACAGGATCGTCGAGAACACCAGACCGCCGATCACCGCCAGTGCCATTGGCGAGCGGAATTCGCCCCCCGCGCCGAAGGCCAGTGCGCTCGGCATCATGCCGGCGGCCATCGCGACAGTGGTCATCACGATCGGACGGGCGCGCTTCATGCCCGCGTCGATAATCGCTTCGGCCCGCGCGTGGCCTTGGCGGATCGATTCGACCGCGAATTCCACGAGCATGATCGCGTTCTTGGTGACGATGCCCATCAACATCAGGATGCCGATCCAGACCGGCGTCGTGAGTTGCTTACCGGTCAGCAGCAACGCTGCGATCGCGCCGCCGATCGATAGCGGCAGCGAGAACAGAATGGTGATCGGTTGCAGGAATGTGCCGAACAGCAGCACCAGCACCGCATAGACCATCATCAGGCCAGCCGTAATCGCGGTGGCGAATCCCTCCGACAGTTCGTTCAGACTCTCTGCGTCGCCGGAAGGATTGACCGTCACGCCTTTCGGAAGGCTTTTCATGACAGGGAGATCGTTGATTTTCCTTGTCGCGTCGCCGAGCGCGGCGGTGCCGACGAGATCAGCCGCGACGGTGGCTTGCCGCTGGCGGTCGTAGCGATTGATGCTCGTCGGACCTTGATCCAGTTTGACATCGGCAACAACCGAGAGCGGCACCTGACCGCGACCGCCGCCGATAGGCACGCGCATCTGCTCCAGCATCTTCAGGTCGGCGCGCGCGCTATCTTCAAGTTGCACGCGGATCGGAATCTGGCGGTCGCCGGCATCGAATTTCGCCAGTGCCGGGCCGACATCGCCGATCGTCGCGACGCGAATGGTCTGCGACAGTTGCTCGGTCGAAACGCCGAGACGTGCCGCGAGATCCGCGCGGGGCTGGATGCGGAGTTCGGGGCGGTCAAGCGACGTCTCGGGCGTGACATTGGCGATCAGCGCAATGCGCTTCATCTGCGTCGCGAGTTCGCTGGCGACGTTGCTGACGATGCCGATATCGGGGCCGGTGACCACGAGCGACACTGCGCGCAACCCGTTCTCGTCGAGGAACCAGTAACGGATATCGGGAACGCTCTCGAGATCTTGCCCGATCGCGAGCTCAAGGTCGCGCTGACTGATCTTGCGATCATGCTTGGGCGTGTAGTTGATAATCAGGGATGCGCGGCGGACCTCCTGAATGCCGGGCGGCACGCGGCCGCCATCGACAAAGACGCTCTTCACCTCCGGCCGCTTGCGCAGCCGCGCGACGATGTTCTCGGTCACCTTCTCGGTATAGGCGAGCTGGGACCCCGGCGGCAGCTCCATCGCCAGCAGAGAACGTGCCGTATCCTGTGCTGGCAGAAAGCCCTGCGGCAACAGCTTGATGCTCCAGATCGACGCGGCGAAAATTCCGAAGCCGATCAGAACGGTGATCATGTAGTGCTTCACCGACCAGGTGACGAGCCGCGTATAGGCGCGCAGGATACGGCCCGGCGGCGGATCGTCGTGGGGGTGATCCTTCATGAAATAGGCGGCCAGCACCGGCGTTACAAATCGCGCGGCCAGCAGCGAGAACAGCACCTGCACCGAAACGGTGATGCCGAACTGCTTGAAGAATTGCCCTGCGATGCCCGACATGAAACTCGCCGGCGCGAAGATCGCGATGATGGTCAGGCTGATCGCTATGACGGCGAGCCCGATTTCATCGGCGGCCTCCAGCGCAGCGCGGTAAGCTGACTTGCCCATCCGCATGTGACGCACGATATTCTCGATTTCGACGATAGCGTCATCGACGAGAATGCCTGTCGAGAGCGTAATAGCGAGGAAACTTACCAGATTCAGCGAGAAGCCCAGAATGTCCATCGCCCAGAAGGCCGGAAAGATCGACAGCGGCAGAGAGATCGCGGCGATAATGGTGGCGCGGATATCGCGCAGGAACAGGAAGACGATGATGACCGCGAGGATCGCGCCCTCGAACAAGGTCGAGATTGCTGCATCGTAATTGCCTTTGGTAAAATCCACCGAGGTATCGATCAGCTTGAGATCGACGTCGGGATACTGCGCCTTCAGCGCGTCGATCCGCTTCTGCACGGCCTTCGCCACCACGACATCGCTCGCGCCCTTGGAGCGCTTGATGCCGAGAGCCACGACAGGTTCGCCGTTGAAGCGGGCGAAAGTCCGGCGATCCGCGATGGTATCGGTCACCGTGCCGAGGTCGTCGAGCCGCAGCTCGCCGCCGGCGGGCAGCGCGATCATCGTGCCCGCGAGTTCGTTCAGCGTCTTGGCGCCCGCAAGGGTCCGGATGGCCTGGTCGTTCTTGCCGATTTCCGCGCGACCTCCGGCCACGTCAACGTTGGTGCCCCGCAACCGCTGGCTGACATCGACCGCCGTCAGCCCTGCCGCACGCAATCGATCGGGATCGAGCGACACCAGAATTTCGCGCTCGACACCGCCGATACGCTCGACCTGCGCGACGCCGCGTACGCCCTGCAAAGCGCGCTTGACCACGTCGTCAACGAAGTAAGACAGTTGCTCCGGCGTCTTGCCCGGCGAGATCGCCGCGTAGGTGACGATCGGCAGTCCGATGACGTCGACGCGCTGGATCAGTGGCTCATTGACGTTCTGCGGCAGATTGGCGCGAACGCGAGTCACGGCGTCCTTGACGTCGTTCAGTGCGCGGTCGGTGTTGGTCTCCAGTGCGAACTGGATTGTGGTCAGCGACAAGCCATCGGTGATCGACGATGAGATGTGCCGGACGCCTTCGACACCCGATACGCCGTCCTCGATGGTCTTGGTGACCTGCGCCTCCAGTTCGGCCGGAGCCGCGCCGAACTGTGACACGGCGACGGAGATCACGGGGATGTCTGCGTTCGGCAGCCGTGTGATGGCGAGCTTGGTGAAACTGACCCAGCCCAGAGCCAGTAGGATGATCGAGAAGACCACCGAGGGGAGCGGGTGCCGGATCGACCATGCGGAAATATTGAGAGCCATCAACGTACCCGCGTTCGATCGAGTTCATCCGCGAACATCGGCTTCACCTGATCGCCGTCATGCAGCGATGTGCCTGCATCTGCGACAACGGTCTCGCCGACTTTCAGGCCTTCGAGGATCTCGACACCGGTGTCGGACGTCAATCCGACGCGCACGCGCCGCGTCTCCACGGTATTTCCGTTGACCACCTGAACCGTGAGGTGATCGATCGCAGAGCGCGGGATCGAGGCGCCGCAACTGCGTTTGGCATCGATGCTGGCGCGGGCGAACATTCCGATTCGAAGGGTCGGACTCTTGGCCAGAGACAGCCGGACATGGCCCATCTGGGTTTTACGATCGATCTCGGGCGACACCAGCCGGACCCGCCCGACCAGATCGGATCCGTCCTCGCGGTTGATGCGCGCGGTCGCGCCCGGATTGAGTTTGAGGACATGAATCGCCGGGACTTCAGCATCCAGTTCGAGTTCATTATCGATCGCAATCCGAAACATCGGTCCGGTTTGCGGCGACGCCAGCGCACCCACAGCGGTACGGACTTGCGTGACGAGTCCCGCCGCTGGTGCGCGCAGCAAGATCACCGCCGATCTGGCACTGGCCGGTCCTGGTGGCGGGGTCAGCCGCGCCAGTTCCTGGTTTTGCGTGACCATGTCACCCTCGCGAACGAGCAGTTCGGCAACCCTTGATCCTTCTGAATCCGGGGTCACCACTGCTTCCCGGCGTGGAACGACAAAACCGGTCACACGAACCATGTCGGAAAAGCAGGCGCTGGTAACGCGAGCGACGGTCACCGCAACGCCTCCGGACGTGCTGTTATCTTCCGCGGAACACGAAGAACTCATCCAGCCCACCGTTGCGGCCAACACGCCGCAAACCACGCGAGGGAAAGCCCCTCGCGCGCGTTGCCGCTCATATCCGAACTTCGAAAGGCGCCTCACGTTGCGATTCTCTCATTGGCACGCCGTGGCCGCCGGCAATCTATACGGTGCATCGGCAATCAGCAAAAACAAACAGCGTCTCGCGGGTGCGCGGGACGCTGGCTGGATGACTTCAGGCTTCGATCTGTCGCGCCAGATCATTTCGAGGCGGTTTTGTCTGCTATACTCACAACCTGAACCCGGCGGTTTGCGGAATCCAGCGGATGGGCCGCGTCCCTGAGCCGTTCTCGCCGTAACCGACGATGACGAGATCGGCACCCGCAATTTCAAACTTGTCGACGAGATAGCGTTTCACGGAATCGGCGCGCCGCTCCGACAATTCCTGATTATACGATTCGCCTCCGGCCGCATCGGTAAGACCGGCGACGACGAAGGTCGACCCCTTGAGGTCGGGGTTCGACAGTGCCTTGCCGAGCGCCTGAACGGCGGGCTGCGCCTTCGCGCTGACGGCTGCCGAGTTTTCGAAACCCGAACATCTTCGATCAGATAAAATTTTCGATCAGATAGATTCTTTCAGTTCACGCCGTAACCGGTAAATTCCTTCACAATATTAGGATCCATGGCCTTGGCGTTGGTGATGTCGAGATTGCCTTCCGCAGCAGCGCCGTTGCGTTGCTTCGCGAGGCCTCGCCCGTAAAGGGACGATGTCAGCCTCGGATTGATCTTGAGCGCGGCGTCAAAGTCCGCGATCGCATTCTTGTTCGCTCCGCTCTTCAGGTTGAGCAGTCCGCGGCTATCCAGCGCATCGACGAAGTTAGGCCGCAGCCGCAACGCCTCGTTGCAGTCACGCAGCGCCGATTGCAGATCGCCGATCATCGTCCGCGTCCAGCACCGATTGTTGTAAGCCTCGACGTCCTTGGGGTTCAGCCGGATCGTTGCATCGAAATCCTTGAGGGCGAGCGAATAGGCACCTTTGCTGGCATAGACCTGCCCCCGCCGGTACAGCGCACTGGCATCGTCGGGATTGGCGGCGAGCTTCGCTGTCAACGACTTGATCGTGGGGTCGTCGGCAAGGGCAACGGTCGTTTTCCCATCATCAGGCGGTCGCGCAACGATAATCGCCGGCGGCGGCATGCCAGCAGCGGCTGGCAACTCTGGCGCTGTCGGCTTGGAGGCGACAGTCGGTGGCGACGCAGGCTCGCTCGTGGCCCCCGGGCGCGGCGGCGGGGGAGGCGCTGCTGCAACGCCGGGTTTGGCGTGTTGACCGGGAACGAAATAGAAATCATCCGCCAGTGACGACGACATCCACGGCACCTGCTCGCTTCGCGAGGCCCGTGTCACACCGACGCGGGTTCGGTTGAGCGTTTCCTCTGCCGTCAGGCCGGGGACCCGAATCTCCTTCAGCAATTCGCCGACGAAAACGCTGTGGTCCGTGCCGGTATCGCTGACTACCGAGCTTAGTGCTGCCGAGTACATCACCAGCGTTCCACTTGGGGCGATCACCGGCGCCAGACCTGCCGAAAAGCTGCGGAAACGCCGCTCGAAAGGATTACGGCGGGATGCGTCGAGAAGCGCGATCTTCACGCCTGCGCCGCGGTTATTGATTTCGCCCAGAATGGTGTCCAGGCCGAATCCATCGCGGCGAACGTCAGCTTCAGTCCAGATCTGCGCATCGACCGGAATGATGTAACTCTGGCGTCCGGATTGGATGCCGAATCCGCTGAAGAAAATCAGCGCGACGCTGCCGGGCTTGATGCGGTTGTAGAGACGGTTCAGCGCGAGGCGCATGCCTTCGCCCGTGAGGTTCTGGCCGGTCTCGACGTCGAATCCGTCGTGCTTGAGTTCGTCGGCAACGTCGCGGGCGTCGTTGATCGGCTCCTTTAGCGGCGCTTCGTTATCGGGGTATTTGGCGTTACCGATCACGAGCGCGACCTGCGCCGCGCTATTGTCAGCCGCGACCGATGGGGCCGTCGGCACAATCGCCAGGATCAACGCGGCCAGCAGACCAAATCGAATGTTCATGCGACGCCAGTCCAACCGATCGGGCGCCATTTTAGCCCGCGTCGTGGCGACCTTATCCCACGCAATTCGCATTATCAAACGGATGACGCGTAGCGGTCAGCGCGGGCAAACGCCGTTGGCGAGCCGCGACAATTGATCACGTCCGCGCGGCAACGCACGGCAGTGCTTCAACGCCGTCGCGTCCGCCTGGTGCCGATCTTTCGTTGCGATGCAGAAATACGGATTTGACCTTTGGTGATCCGGATGGCTTGCTGCTCCGGCCGGTGAAGTGCGCGACGACAAGTGCGCAACTAAAAGGAGGCGATGCCAATGGACCCCATCTACGAAATCTACGCGATCCGCTACGCGACAATGACGGGGCGAACGCCTCACATGAACTTCCTCGTGCCCGATCCGCATGACACCAAGGGAGCCGATCTCGATTATTTCGTCTGGCTGATTCGCGGCGAGGGGCGTCAGATTCTGGTGGATACCGGTTTCAATGAAGCCGCCGCGAAGGAGCGGGCGCGCAAGCTGACGCTCAATCCGGTCGATGCGCTGGCGAAATTCGGCGTTCGCGCAGACGACATTCGCGACGTTGTCATTACCCATATGCACTACGACCATGCCGGCAATCTCGATCGCTTTCCGAACGCAAAATTTCATGTCCAGGATCGCGAGATGAGTTTCGCCACCGGCCGCTGCATGTGCCACGGCATCCTGCGTCATCCGTTCTCGGTTGAGGATGTCACGCTTATGGTGCGCCATGTGTTTGGCGAGCGTGTCACCTTCCACAACGGCGATGGCGAGATCGCGCCCGGCGTCACACTGCATCGCGTCGGCGGTCATTCCGATGGCTTGCAGGTCGTGCGCGTGCCGACGGCGCGCGGGCCGGTGGTGCTGGCCTCGGACGCCGCGCATTATTACGCCAACATGCATCGCCGCAGCCCGTTCTCGATCGTCTATAATGTCGGCGACATGTACGATGCGTGGGATATCGCTTATCGGCTCGCCGGCCATCCCGATCGCGTCATTCCCGGCCACGATCCGCTGGTGAGCGAAATCTATCCGCGTAGCGGCGAGGGGGTCGACGCATTCGCTTTGCACAAGGCGCCGTCGCGTTCGTTCGCGTAGGTAAGCGATTTAGCTCGTGGCGCAGAGGCCAAACGCTTCCGGTGTATTGGACAGCATCCGGTTAACGGCACGCGTTCACGATCGGCGAGTTCGTCGCGCAAAAGACGATAGCCTGGAATGAGAGCGTTGAGGTGGATCGCATGGTCTTCTGGGTGGCGAGCGTAGCCGGGTTGGGAATCGCGTATCTCTTCGGTTCGATGCCAACCGGCTATCTGGCGGGGAAACGGCTCAAGGGCATCGATCTCCGGGAGCACGGCTCCAAATCGACTGGGGCGACGAATGTATTGCGGACCCTGGGGAAATGGCCTGCGTTGGTGGTACTTCTGGTAGATGTGCTGAAAGGTGCGGGAGCAATCGTCTTTGCTCGCTGGTTTTATCCCTGGCTCAATACATTGTCGTCCATCACGCCACCGACGACGCCCGATCCGCAAACCTTTGTGCCCTGGGCGGTTTGCTTGGCAGGGCTAGCCGTCTTGCTGGGACACAGCTGTTCAATCTGGTTGAACTTTACGGGCGGCAAATCCGCTGCGACCGGGCTAGGCGTATTACTGGCGATGTCGTGGCCTGTAGGTTTAGGCGCCGCGCTGGTGTTTTGCATTGCGCTGGCTATTTTTCGGATCGTTTCCCTTGGTTCGATGCTGGCGGCGCTGGCTGCAATTGGCCTCATCTGCGGTTTGGAGCAACCGTTGGCCTATCGGTTGCTGGTGATTGCAGGTGGCATTTACGTCATTGCGCGCCATCGCACCAACATTCGGCGGCTATTGGCTGGGGCAGAGCCGCGCCTGGGGCAAAGCAGCTTGGAATCGAAAGCAGACTCGCAAATTTAGCGTGTGCACTCGGCGACTGCCGGCGACCGCCGGCACGAGCTGCTTGTGCTCACCGCGGCACGCTACGTTGCCACGAAGCTCGATCGCTTTCGGTGCGAAGTTGATAGCCGTAACGATGAGTTCGCGCTTAGTACGCAGCCTTGGCTTTTGCCTGCTGACTGGTCTGAACCAGGTCGAGACTCGTTTCGATCTTGCCGAGGGCCGCGGCAAAATCCTTGCGCTCCTGCGCCGAGAGACATGACAGCATGTCCTGCTCCCTGCGTAAGAGACGCGGGATCAGCTCTTCGTAGAGCCGCGTCCCCTTAGCTGTCGGTTGCAACCGGAATTCGCGGCGGTCGTCTTCGTTTTCGACGCGCTCGATCAGCTTGTGTTTCAGCAATTCAGTTACCGCACGGCTGATGGTGGACTTGTGTGTCCTTGTGCATTGCGAAATGAATTGCGCGCTACACGGCTCCTCGCGAAATCCGAGCGTCGCCAGCACCCGCCATTGCGGCACGTCAATACCGTACTGCTCGATGTATTCGCCGGACAATGCGGTGCTGACTTCGGCCGCGAGGCGGCTGAGGCGGAACGGCATGAATTTCAGAAGATCGAGGCGGGCCACGGGATATCCTGCAATCCGGAGTGACGCATTTTTGGGTTGACGCCGAAACCGTCTGGGCTTTAGATAGTTGCACGTGAAACTATCTAGCGTCAATCCGATCTTTTTGACAGAGCCGTCTCGTCATGACGCAGCAGTCCAAAACCCAGTTTGGCTATCGCCGGCATCCCGATCAGGACCGGCGTGATACCGATCCCGCGCATCATCCGGTCGTCATCGTCGGTGCGGGTCCGGTCGGGCTGTCGCTCGCGATCGATCTGGCACAGCGCGGCCAGCGCGTCGTTCTGCTCGACGACGCCGACCGGATCGGCGAGGGGTCACGCGCGATCTGCTTCTCGAAACGCTCCCTGGAGTTCTGGGACCGGCTTGGCGTTGGCAACCGCATGGTCGACAAGGGCGTGGTCTGGAGTGTCGGCAAGATCTTTCACGGCGAGCAGCAGCTCTATCAGTTCAATCTGTTGCCGGAGGAGGGGCACAAGCGCCCCGCCTTCATCAACCTTCAGCAATTCTACGCCGAGGCCTATCTCGTCGATCGCGTGCAGGAGTTGCCCGCCATCGATCTGCGCTGGCGCAACAAGGTGAGCGCGCTTGAGCAGCGCAACGATCATGTCGTGCTGACTGTCGATACGCCGGACGGGCCGTATCGTCTCGCCGCCGGTCATCTTGTTGCGTGCGATGGTGCGCGCTCGTCGCTGCGAACGCTGGTCGGTGCGGAGTTCGTCGGCCAGGTGTTCGAGGATCAGTTCCTGATCGCAGACGTGAAGATGACGGCGGAATTTCCGACCGAGCGCTGGTTCTGGTTCGATCCGCCGTTTCATGCCGGGCGCTCGGCCCTGCTGCACCGGCAACCCGACGACATCTGGCGGATCGATCTGCAACTCAGTCCGGACGCCGATCCCCTGGTCGAGAAAAAGCCGGAGAACGTGCGGCCGCGCATTGCGCGTATGCTTGGCCACGACAAGTTCGAGTTCGAGTGGATTTCGCTCTACAAATTTCAGTGCCGGCGAATGGAGAAATTCAGCCACGGCCGTGTCCTGTTCGCCGGCGATGCCGCGCATCAGGTATCGCCGTTTGGCGCGCGCGGTGCCAATTCGGGCCTTGAGGATGCGGAGAATCTCGCCTGGAAGCTCGATCGCGTCCTGCGCGGTCTCTCGCCGGAGCGGTTGCTCGAAAGCTATCACGTCGAGCGCAGCGCTGCCGCCGACGAGAACATCCGCGAGTCCACTCGCTCGACCGATTTCATGGCGCCCACCACTCCTCAGGAGGCGCGGTTGCGCAAGGCGGTGCTGGCGCTGGCGAAAGAAACCGAGTTCGGCAAGCGCATGATCAACGGTGGGCGGCTGTCGGTTCCCTCAATCTACGAGACGCCGCTGTCGACGCCGGATGCGGATGCCTGGAAAGCCGGCGCGCGGCCTGGATCGTCGATGCCCGACGCGCCGCTTGCCGGGCGTGATGGCAAGCCGATCTATTTGACGGACGCCTTCATCGCGGCGGGAACGCGATTTACGGTGCTCGCGTTTACCAATGGCGCGGCGCTCGATGTACCGCCGGACGTCGGCGTGATCCGTATCGGCGGCGATGGTTTTACAG
>JAFEFK010000882.1 GCA_018240625.1 Pseudomonadota bacterium | reverse complement strand
GATCGAGGCAGGCGAGGCGTCGAACGCCTTAAACATCGAGGTCCAGAGCGGCGACACGGGAACGCGGATCTTGAAGCCCTTGAAGTCGTCGGGGCCGTTGATCGGCTTGGTCGACGACGTGGTCTGGCGGAAGCCGTTGTCCCAGATCTGGTCCATGACTTCGAGGTTGGCTTTCCGGATTTCGCCGCGCACATAGGCGCCGAGATCGCCGTCCATGGCCTTCCAAACCGTCGGATAGTCCGGGAAAGCGAAACCGATGCCGTTGATCGAGGCGGCGGGCACCAGCGTCGACAGGATCAGTCCCGACAAGGTGAAAAACTCGATGCCGCCGGAGCGGATCTGGCTCAGCATATCGGTGTCGGAGCCGAGCTGGTTGTTCGGGAAAATCTGCAGATCGACACGCCCGTGGGTTTCGGTCTTGATCGCGGCCGACATCTCCTTGGCCCGGATGTTCAACGGATGCGAGTCCGGCAGGTTGTTGGCGTATTTGTAGGTGAATTCGGCCTGCTGGGCGCGCGCCACGAACGGCGCTCCGATGCTGCCCATGACGACTGACGCCGCCGAAGCCTTCAACACTGTACGACGTGAGAAACCCATCTGAACCGTCTCCTTGACGTTTGTTGTTGTTTGTAAGTCCACCATACGGACCGCGCAGCGTCTGGTCATCATTCAACGGGCGCCGGGTCAAGGCCTGCGCGCAAATACCCACCACGTGCCGGACGCTGACCTCGGTAGCGGCGCCTCCGTCTCAGCGTCCGGTTACGCCGAAGCCACAGCAATCCATGGCAAGTCCTTGTATCCTCTATAGGATAATATATTCCATAATATACCTTATGCGAATTACAGATATGGGCTGTCGCTGTATGGGGATGATGTTGCCGGCACCAACCTCCTGCCGCGTCCTGGCAGTCAAGCCGGCCTCAGCGCCCCTTGAAGCTTGGCTTGCGGCGGCCGAGAAACGCCGCGACGCCTTCCTTGTGATCCTCGGTCAGGCTCGCCAGCGCGAACTGATCGACGTCCATATGGCTGGCCAGATCGTCCAGCGCGTGCGCCAGCCGATTGACGGTCAGCTTGGTCATGGCGACGGAGATCGGCGGCTGTTCGGCGACCTTGGCGGCCAGCGCCATGGCAGCATCAAAAGCCTTGCCGGGATCGGCCACCTCCTCGACCAGACCCCAGTCATGCGCCTCGGCAGCCGAGATGCGGTCGCTGGCCAGGATCACGGCCTGCTTGGTGCGCGCCGGTCCCATCAGGTGCAGCATGCGCGGCACGCTCTGCCAGCTCATGTTCATGCCAAGCCCGATCTCGGGCACGCGCATGTGCGCGTCGCTCGCCATCACCCGGAAATCCAGCGCGACCGCCAGCGCCACGCCGCCGCCGACGCAAAAGCCTTCGATGGCCCCAATCGTGATCTGCTCCATGTCCTGCCAGGCGCGCGACAGCCGCGGCCCGAGTTTCAGGTGCCGCCGCAGCGATCCCAGGTCCATGGTGGCGCGGGAGCGGCCCTCGGGGTCTTTCAGATCGAAACCGGCGCTGAAGGCCTTTGGACCTCCGGTCAGTACCACGACCGACGTGCCGGCATCGTCCTCGAAGCTGCGGGCGGCATCGGTCAGTTGCCGCAGGGCTTCCGGGGACAGGGCGTTGATGTTGTCGCCGCGGTCGAAGCGGACAACCGCGATGCGGCCCTCCGGACCAAGACCTTTTTCAATTTTAACGAAATCCGGCACGGCCTTGCGTCTCCCTGCCCGCCGTATTTGCGGCGGATCGCTGTTGGTTACAAATGCCCGGATCGCTCGCGCGCGGGTTTTTCGTCGGGCGTTGGAAAGCGAATGGTCGTTCCAAGCGTAATCCAGTTCGCATTCTCGCCGGTGATATTATGCCCGTAGATGAGATCGACGGAAAAAATCTCGTTGGGGCGATAGCGCACGCCGGCCTGAAAGCGCGGCTGTATTTCACTGCGCAGATCGGCATGACCCGCCTGCCCGAACGCTTCGAGCGTCAGTTGCAGGACGTCTGTGAATTTCCAGTCGAAGCCGATGCCGTAAGTCAGGTAGTGACGATCGACAGTCCGATCCCACAGCCAGCCGCCGTTGAAATTGAACCGCATCGTCTCCGAAAGACGCCACGTCGCCGGAATGGTCGCGAAGACAGCGGTATTGATGCCGGTCATAGCGTCGAACGCGCCGCCGCCCGACACAGAGTAGCCAAGTTTGCCGATCCCGGTCGGCTCGATGTTGGTCTTGAATTTGGGCGCGATGCTGGTGCCCCACATGCCGTCTGAACGAAATTGGTTGAACTGCGTGCTCAATTCCACGGGCCGCCCGAGTTCGACCACGCAGGACGGGTTCGCGACGGCGGAAAAATCCGTATTGGTCGCGGTCGACAGCCAGCTTTCGACCTTGCAGGAGCCGACGTCGGAAATATCGGCCGCATCGACCTGATAGGCGCCATTGGCAGCGAGTGCCTGCGGGCCGGCAGCAAGCATCGCGGCAGCCGTGCCGGCGACCAGCGCCATGCGGAATTTCAACGCCCCCATGCCACCACACTACCAGACTCCCGCACCCTCGACATACCCCGAATCTTGCGCCTATCCTGACGGCATGAGCGATCACGATCACGACCCTTCGCACGACCACCCTCACGACCATTCCGAGCTTTCGGAATTGGAGCTGCGGGTGCGCGCGCTCGAGACGATTTTGACCGAAAAAGGCTACGTCGAACCGGCGGCGCTCGATGCCATCATCCAGGCCTACGAGACCAAGATCGGCCCGCACAACGGCGCGCAGGTCGTCGCCAAGGCGTGGACCGATCCGGCGTTCAAGAAGGCCCTGCTCGCGGATGCAAGCCAGGCCGTCGGCACGCTCGGCCACGTCGGCCGCACCGGCGATCATCTGGTGGCGGTCGAGAATACGCCGCAGCGGCACAACATGGTCGTGTGCACGCTGTGCTCCTGTTACCCCTGGGAAATGCTGGGACTGCCGCCGGTCTGGTACAAGGCGGCGCCCTATCGTTCGCGCGCCGTCAAGGATCCGCGCGGCGTGCTGGCCGACTTCGGCATCAGCCTGCCCAAGGAAACGGAAATCCGGGTCTGGGACTCCACCGCCGAGACGCGTTTCCTCGTGTTGCCGATGCGGCCCGCGGGCACCGAGGGTTGGAGCGAGCAGCAGTTGGCTGATCTCGTGACGCGCGATTCCATGATCGGCACGGGTTTTCCGAAAACACCGGGTGCACCGTCATGAACGGCGTCCACGACATGGGCGGCATGGACGGTTTTGGCAAAGTCGAGCCCGAGCCGAACGAACCGACATTTCATCATCCGTGGGAAGGCCGCGTGATGGCGATGACGCGCGCGATGGGCGCGGCCGGCGCGTTCAATATCGATGTGTCGCGGTTCTATCGGGAGTCGCTCGCGCCGACGGTCTATCTGTCGAGCTCCTACTACAAGAAATGGTTTCTAGCGCTTCAGGACTCGCTGGTCGCGCGGGGTTACATCAAGGGCGATGAGGTCAAGCAAGGTCACGCTGCAACGCCGGCAAAGAACCTCAAGCGCGGACCTTTCAAACTCGGCGATGTCGAACGCGTCATGACCCGCGGCAGTTTCGCGCGCGCCGCGCAGGGTCCAGCAAAATTCAAG
>JAFEFK010000881.1 GCA_018240625.1 Pseudomonadota bacterium | reverse complement strand
CCTGTTCATGAGGGGCGCTTCGCGAGGCGTTCGGAAGTGGGACAGAGCGACGAGATCGTCTTCGGACGATCGCTCGCTGGCCGGAACGGAGGCAACTCCGCGTCGGCTCGATACGGCGTCCTGCGCGCGTGCCTCGCAAGCACAAGCCCGGGAGGTTGAAGGCCACCGCCCGGCCCCACTACGGGGGCCTGCCACAGGCTGGCTGGACGCGGTGCAGGTGAACGCGGAGAAATCCGCGGGATGGCGGGCTCACGTTGCTCGCACTTGCATCCGGAAGCGCGGTCCCGAAACCCAAAACCGCCGGGATGGAGCGTCGAAAGGCGTTTCCGCGGCCTCTGGTTTCCAGCGTTTCCGGAGATCACGCCGCGGCACAACTACAAAGGCGCGCCTCTCGGCGCTCCGTCGCCCTTCGTGTTTCGAGGGGTGGAACATCGAAGATCAAAACCCGGCGCATCGGCGCGCGGGATTGCGGAGGCGTGATTGTTGAAATTGAATCAGAAAGTTGGAGCAAAGCGCTGCAACCTGAACGCCGGTCATCACCGGGCTTGTCCCGGTGATCCACGTCCTTGTTCATGATGTCGCAAGCAAGACGTGGATGGCCGGGACAAGCCGGTCATGACGAAGATCGAAGAACGGCCGCGCCTTACTTCACGCTCAGCGCCACGAACCGCAATTCGCCGGCGCCGTTCGAGACCAGCAACAGCACGGACTTCTTGCCGTCCTTCTTCAACTGGTCGACACGGCTGCGGATGTCGGCGGCGCTGCCGACGGCTTCCTGCGCCACCTCGACGATGACGTCGCCAGCGCTCAAGCGCTTCTCGGCCGCATCCGAATTCGCCTCCACATCGGTGATGATCACGCCCTTGACGCTGTCCTTGATCTTGTAGCGCGCGCGCAAATCCTTGCTCAGCGCGGCGAGATCGAGCCCCAGCGCCTTCTGCGTCACCGGCTTCTCCGGCGTGTCCGGCTGCGTCTTTACCGACGCCTGCACGGCCTTGTCGCCGTCATCGAGCCGGCCCAGCGTGACCTTTTTCGTCTCTTCCTTGCTCTTGCGAATGATGACGACATCGACGGTCTTGCCAACAGCCGTGTCGGCCACGGCCCGCGACAGATCCTTCGGCTCCTTGATGTCCTTGCCGTCGAAGGTGATGACGACGTCGCCGGGTTCAATGCCGGCGGGTTTGGCCGGGCCCTTGTCCTCGACGCCCGCAACCAGCGCGCCGCGCGCGGGCTTGATGCCAAGGCTTTCGGCGATTTCGTCGGTGACCTGCTGGATGCGGACGCCGAGCCAGCCGCGGCGCAGTTCGCCGAACTGTCTCAACTGATCGACGACACCCGCGACGGTCTTCGACGGCACCGCAAAGCCGATGCCGATCGACCCGCCAGACGGCGAAATGATCAGGGTGTTCACGCCGACGACCTCGCCGTCGAGATTGAACAGCGGTCCGCCGGAATTGCCGCGATTGATAGCGGCATCGGTCTGGATGTAGCTGTCGTAGGGGCCGTTGTTGATGTCGCGGTTGCGCGCCGAGACGATGCCGGCCGTGACGGTGCCACCGAGGCTGAATGGATTGCCGATGGCGATGACCCACTCGCCAAGCCGCAGCTTGTCGGAGTCGCCGAACTTGACGGCCGTCAGCGGGTGCGGCGGCTTGAACTTGAGCACCGCGAGATCGGTTTTCTTGTCGACGCCGACGAGGTCCGCCTTGATCTTGGTGCCGTCGTTCAGGATGACGTTGATCTCGTCGGCATCGGCGATGACGTGGTTGTTGGTGACGACGATGCCCGAGGTATCAATGATGAAGCCCGATCCGAGCGAGTTGGCCTTGTGCGGTTGCATGCCGCCGCCATCCTTGCCGCCGCGGCGGTTCTTGAAGAAGTCGTCGAAAAAGTCCTCAAACGGCGAACCGGGAGGCAACTGCGGGATGACGCGCTTGCTCTCGCCGCTACCGGCTTTGGCTTCGACCGTCTGGGTCGTCGAGATATTGACGACCGCGTCGATCACCTTCTCGGCGACGTCGGCGATCCCCTCAGGGCCGCGCGCGAAGGCCGGCGCGGACATCATGGCACTCGCGGCGCCGAGGCAAAGCGCTGCCAGCAATGAACGCCGGCGGAGGCTCAACGCGGGGATCGCACGGGTCATGTCTGAGATCACTCCTGGAGGAAAAGTTTCTGGACGTCACAGTGCGCCCTAACACGGCGCCTAAGCAAGCACTCGAAACGGCGTTCAGCGACCGCCATCAGCGGGACCGATTACGGCGAAAAGCTGGCATCGCCACTCACGATGCCGTTGAACTGGCAGTATTTTTTGAAATGCAAATGCCGCGCGCTAATGCCGAACCAGCCAGATCAGGAACAGGCCCGCAACCGCAGAGCCGATACCGACCGCTCGCAACACATTGTCGGGCGTCGCAAGCGCGCTTTTCATCGCCCGCCGCATCCATTCCGGCGCAGCCGCGAACAAGATGCCTTCAATCATGAAAAGAATACCGAGACCGATGAGGAAATCGGCGAACGCAATGGACCTCATCGGATGGCGTCTCCCCCGGCATCGTTGTTTTTGTGCGCGACCGGTTCCGGTCGGCATCATGCGACAAGTTCACCCATCCTGATAATGCGGGATCGCGGACGAGTCCACGCCATCAGCGCAAAGCCGTCCGTTACGGGCGCGAGGCGATCGCCCGAACCCGGCGTTACGGTTTTGGCGCCGTGCCTACCGCGGGTGGCTCCGCCTTCCCGCCCGCACTGCCGAAATAGCGGAAGAAATCGGAATCCGGCTTCAGCAGAAATCGGGTGTCATTGCCCTTCAAACCGTTCTCATACGCGGTCATCGAGCGGTAGAACGCGAAGAAATCCTTATCCTTGTTGTAGGCTTCGGCGAACAGCCGGTTGCGTTCGCCGTCGCCTTCGCCGCGAACCTGCTCAGCCTGCGAGTTCGCCTCCGCGACGATGACCGTCGCCTCACGGTCGGCCTTGGATCGGATCTCCTGCGCCTTCTGGCCGCCTTGTGCGCGGAATTCGGCGGCTTCGCGCTGCCGCTCGGTCTGCATGCGCTGATAGACGGCTTGACTGTTCTGTTCGGGCAAATCGGCGCGCCGGATCCGCACGTCGACCACCTCGATGCCGTAGCCGTCGGCCTCCTTGTCGAGCTGGTCGCGGATGCGCCCCATCAGCATCTCTCGCTCGTCGCGAACAACTTGGATGAAGGTGACCTCGCCGAGCACCCGGCGCAGCGACGCGTTGAGCAATGTGGTGAGCTGGATGTTGGCCGCCTGGATCGATCCCACGCTCTGATAGAAGCGCAGAGCATTCTTGATGCGGTAGCGCGCAAAGGCATCGACAACCAGCCGCTTTTGATCCGACGCGATCACTTCTTGCGACGGATTCTCGAGATCGAGGATACGCTTGTCGATACTGATGACAGAATCGATGAACGGCGCCTTGAAGTTGAGACCGGGTTCGGTGACGACACGCACGGGCTCGCCCAGACGCACCACCAGCACCTGCTCGGTCTGGCTGACGGTGAATATGGAGCTATAGCCGATCACCACGACGACGATCAGCAGAAGCAGTGCGACAATTCCTGAAACGCCTCTCATCGCGTGCTCCCGCCTTGCGCATGTGGTGCCTGCGTTGATGTCGATGTCGAGGCCGCCGGCGCTGCACGGCGCGTTGTCAGCTCGCTCAGGGGCAGATACGGCACAACGCCCTGCGATGACGGTCCGCCATCGTAGATCAGCTTGTCGGCGTGACCGAGGATTTTTTCCATGGTCTCGAGATAGATACGTTCGCGCGTCACGTCCGGCGCCTTCTTGTATTCGTCGTAGACTTTCAGGAAGCGTGCGCTCTGGCCCTTGGCTTCGGCGATCGCCTGCTCCTTGTAGCCTTCTGCGACCTGCAGAATCTGCGAGGCGCGGCCGCGCGCGTCGGGAATGACGCGGTTCGCATAGGTCTGTGCCTCGTTCTGCAATCGCTCGAGATCGGCGCGTGCGGCCTGGACGTCGCGGAACGAATCGATGACCTGCGCCGGCGGATCGACCTTCTGCATCTGCACCTGCTGGACGAGAATGCCGGACCCGTATTTGTCCAGTGTCTTTTGCATCAATTCCTGAACGCTCTGTTCGGTCGTGGTGCGAGCTCCCGTCAGGATCGGCTGGATGTTATTACGACCGACAACCTCGCGCATCGCGCTTTCGGCGACCGCCTTGACGGTGCCTTCGGGGTTTTGAATGTTGAATAGGAAGTTGCCGACACCGTCCGGCTTGATGCGCCACAATACGGTGAAATCGACGTCGACGATGTTCTCGTCGCCCGTCAGCATCAAACTCTCTTCCGGCACATCGCGCATGGTGCGTCCGCGGCGGGCGGGATCGTCGATCAGGGTCATGCCGATGCTGATGGTCGAGACGCGCAGCGCCTTCGGCAGCAGCACGGTCTCGATGGGGTAAGGCAGATGATAATTCAGGCCAGGCTGTACGGTCCGCACGTGCTTGCCGAAGCGCAGGACTACGCCTAGTTCTTCGGACTGAACGCGAAAGAAGCCAGACAGGCCCCAGATCACGAGCGCGGCGATCAGGATCAGCGCGATGCCCATGCCGCTGAAATAACCGCCGGGCAGCAATTGCTGGAGACGATCCTGACCGCGACGCAGGAGGTCCTCGAGATCAGGCGGTCGCGGCCCAACCGGTTGCGGGCCGGAACCCCATGGTCCTTTCGGACCCGAGCCCCATGGACCTCCGCCTTGATTCTTCCACGGCATCGACAATCTCCTCCGCGCAGGCCGGGATTTTCAGACCCCGCCTCGCTCCGTCCGATCGGCTTTATAGGGGACGCTCACGGCCCTTACAACGCGGCTTGTTAGCTGCAAGGAGCTATGCCTGAACCGATAATTGTCAATGTAAACATCGACGAATGCGGTTAATGCGGCGCCAGACGGCGATATGTCACATAAGAATAATCCGCGCTATCGTCGGCGGCTGCCAGGTTTCGGCTGCGGGCGGTTTCGTGCCAGATCGCCGGATCGATCGCCGGAAAAAACGTGTCGCCGTCGATCTTGGCGTGAACCTCCGTCACCTCGAGGCGATTCGCCATCGGCATCGATGCGGCGTAAATCTCCGCACCGCCGATCACCGCGATCTCAGTGGCCAACCGCCGCAGCGCGTCGCCCTTCGCAACGACGAGAGCGTCTGCGAGCGATCGCGTCACCACGGCACCCGCCGCGGAAAAATTCACATCGCGCGTGATAACGATATTGGTTCGTCCCGGCAGCGGTCTGCGCAGCGAGATGAAGGTCTTGCGCCCCATCACGATGGGTTTGCCCATGGTCATCGCCTTGAGGCGTTGCTGATCGGCTTTCAGCCGCCACGGGATGTCGTTGCCCCGGCCGATCGCGCCGTTTTCGGCCATAGCAACGATCAAAACGATTTCTGGAGTGATCAACGCCGTTGCGGTCACACCGCGACCTCAGCCTTGATGTGCGGATGAGGATCGTAATTCTCGAGTTTGAAATCCTCGTAACGGAACGAGAAGATATCCTTCACCGCAGGATTGATCGTCATCGTCGGCAACGGTCGCGTCGGCCGCGTGAGCTGAAGCTTCGCCTGCTCCAGATGATTGGAATAGAGGTGGGCGTCGCCAAGACTATGCACGAAGTCGCCGGGCTTCAGACCGGTTACCTGCGCAACCATCATCGTCAGTAGTGCGTAAGACGCGATATTGAACGGCACTCCCAAGAATACATCCGCGGAGCGTTGATAAAGCTGGCACGACAGTTTGCCGTTGGCGACATAGAACTGAAACAGGCAATGGCACGGCGGCAGCGCCATCTTGTCGACATCGGCGGGATTCCATGCACTGACGATGAGCCGGCGCGAATCCGGATTGCGCTTGATCATCTCAACGACATTGGCGATCTGGTCGATGCTGCGACCATCCGGCGCGGGCCATGACCGCCATTGCGAGCCATAGACCGGACCGAGATCGCCATTGGCGTCAGCCCACTCATCCCAGATCGAGACGCCGTTGTCCTTGAGATACTTGATGTTGGTGTCGCCAGCCAGGAACCAGAGCAGTTCGTGCACGATCGACTTGAGTGGCAGCTTCTTGGTGGTCAGCATCGGAAATCCCGACGCGAGATTGAAGCGCATCTGATGCCCGAACACGGATAGCGTTCCGGTGCCGGTACGGTCGTGTTTTTCGGCGCCGTCGCTGAGAATACGTTCGAGCAGATCGTGGTATTGGTTCATGGGTTTGGCTTCGGTTTTTGAGCAACGGAATTTAGCGCCCGGACGGCCAGCCCGACAGCGGCGATTCGCGCTCGCTCGCAATTATACCTGAAAAAATGGGCGCAATGACCCGGTCCGGCAAGACCGGGTTTCGTATTGCCGCAATTACGGATTCGGCCGGATTGGCGTCCGGCCTAGCTTTCCGATTCCACAAAGACCTCATCGCGCTTGCGGCGAAGCGAAGGCAACACGGCCAGCAGCAGCAGGATGGCCGCAACCGCCAGCAGCGCCGCCGAGAGCGGACGGGTGAGGAACACGGTCGCATCGCCACGCGAAATCAGCATGGCGCGGCGCAGGTTTTCTTCCATCAGGGGGCCGAGCACCATGCCGAGCAACAACGGTGCCGGCTCGAAATCGTGCTTGACCAGCCAATAGCCCAGCAGCCCGAATCCGCCGGCCATGATCACGTCCGCCGGCGCGTTGCCGATGGAGTAGATACCGATCGCGCAGAAGATCACGATGGATGGGAACATCAGCCGGTACGGAACCCGCAGAAGCCGCACCCAGATTCCAACGAGTGGCAGGTTGATGACCAGCAGGACCAGATTCCCGATCCACATCGAGGCGATCATGCCCCACACCAGTTCCGGTTGCTTCTGCATGACCTGCGGACCGGGAACGATGCCATGGATCGTCATGGCTCCGACCATCAGCGCCATCACGGCGTTGGGCGGAATGCCTAGCGTCAGCAGCGGAATGAATGAGGTCTGCGCCGCCGCGTTGTTCGCGCTCTCCGGCGCGGCTACGCCCTCGATCGCTCCACGCCCGAAGCGGGACGGGTCTTTCGCGATCTTCTTTTCAAACGTGTAGGCCGCGAATGAGGCGATCACCGCGCCACCGCCCGGCAGAATCCCAAGGATCGATCCGAGTATCGTGCCGCGTGCAATGGCGGGCGCGGACGCGATCATATCCTTTCGGGTCGGCATCAGTCCGGCGATTTTCTGCTGAACCAGATCGCGATCCATTTCGGCCCCCGCGTCCAGATTGCGGATAATCTCGGCAAATCCGAACACACCCATCGCCACCGTGGCAAAGCCGAGCCCATCGGACAACTCCGGAATTTCGAACGTCATGCGCGACGCGCCGGTCTCGATGTCGGTTCCGACCATGGAGAGCAGCAACCCGAACACGATCATCGCAATCGCCTTCAAGAGCGAGCCCTTGGCGAGGACCACCGCGAAAATCAGACCGAGCACCATAAGCGAAAAATATTCGGGAGCACCGAAGGCGAGCGCGACGGCTGACAGAGGCGCCCCGAGCAGCGCGATCAGCACCGTTGCGACGCAGCCGGCCACGAACGACCCGATCGCCGCTATCGCGAGCGCAGGACCGGCCCGCCCCTGCTTCGCCATCTGGAAGCCGTCCAGCGTCGTCACGACAGAGGTCGCTTCGCCGGGAATGTTGACGAGGATCGACGTCGTCGAACCTCCGTACTGTGCACCGTAATAGATGCCGGCCAACATGATGAGTGCACCGACCGGTGGCAGCCCGAACGTAATCGGCAAAAGCATGGCAACGGTGGCGATCGTGCCGATGCCAGGCAGGACTCCGACCAGGGTGCCGACCAGTGCTCCGATCAGGCACAGCATGAGATTGACCGGCGTAAAAGCGACGCCGAAGCCCAGCATCAGATTGGTAAAAAGTTCTGTCATGGCGCGCTCATTGCCGCAGCAGTTGCGGAAGCAATTCGAACGGCAAGCCGAGAGCGTATGGAAACAACAGACTGCACCCAGCAGTTAAAACGAGCCCGACGACGGTTGTTTCCAGCCAGCGCGTTTCCGGCGTCCCGAGGGCCGCGATCATGAAACTGAGAAACGCGGAGATGATCAATCCGAGCGGCCGGATCGTCACGGCAAACGACACAAGGGACAGCGATACGAACAACGGGCCCCGCCAAGAGAAGCCCGACATCCTGCTGCCATCGCTCACTACCCCAGCCACAGCAATGGCGACACCAAGAATCAGGAGCAGGCCAGCGAACAGGCGCGGCGCCGTTCCAGCGCCAAAGGTAAAGCCGTGGATCCCCTGAAGATCGCGGGACGCCCATAAAGCGAACGTGGCGATGACCACCAACGCAAGGCCGCCAAAGAAATCCTGCGGTCCTCTGATCCAGCCCGGCAGAATATTACTGTTCGGCGCCCTGTCAGGTGCGTCGCTCATTGGCTGGCCCTCCCCCGCAACTACCTCGTTCCTTGCCCGCTCGTTGGCAGACGCGGAATCAGATCAGGCCGGCGAACCCCAGACATCCTCCGGCGACCAACAGCCATAGAGGATTGAGGCGCGTTGCAAAAGCCACCAAGGCTGCGACAATTGTGACACCCGCTCCGGTGACGGTCCGGTCCGCTGTCGCGGCGACGACGAGACCACTCGCCGCCATCAGCCCGATCGAAACCGGGACCAGCGCCTTCTGAATGATAGCCGGCCAGGGCGAACTGCCCGCGCTCTGCAATATCCGGCTGACGCTGTAGGCCACCACGGCCGTCGGCCCGCACATCGCAACCGTAGCAACGAGCGCGCCGACAAGGCCCGCGACCTTATAGCCGACCAGCGAAACGATCAGGACGTTCGGTCCAGGCGACAGTTGCGAGATCGCATAGGCGTCGGAAAACTGGGTGTTGGTCATCCAGTGATTGAGATCCACGGCGATACGATGGATCTCCGGAATCGCGGCCGCCGCGCCGCCGACGGCAAACAGGGACAGCCAGCCGAACGTCAGGGCGAGGCTGAGCAAGAGTCCTGCGAAAATCATGGCGATGTCCGGCTGCGGCCGAGCCAGACGGCTGCGATACTCGCGGGTACCGCAACGAGCAGCACCTGC
This sequence comes from Pseudomonadota bacterium, assembly GCA_018240625.1. Classification (GTDB taxonomy): domain Bacteria; phylum Pseudomonadota; class Alphaproteobacteria; order Rhizobiales; family Xanthobacteraceae; genus Nitrobacter. The sequence continues at coordinate 15,519 of JAFEFK010000881.1, read as the reverse complement.
GGCAACGGCCAGCGCAGCACACCGACGGCAACGAAAACGGCGACCAGCGCCACCAGCGCAAGGGGATCGCGTCGCTTCAACAGCGGCAGCATCATGCGCAACGCGACCGCCAGCAACAATCCGACCGCAGCACAGGAGACGCCATCGAGTATTCGCCGCAACACCGGGAGATCACCATATCTGGAATAGATCATGGCGAGCGCAGTCACGATCACGAATGGCGGCGCCAGCAATCCTGTGAACGCCGCGACGCTGCCAGCGACGCCTCGAATCCGGGCCCCGAATACCACCGACAGATTGACGGTATTTGGCCCCGGCAGAAAATGGCAGAGCGCAAACGTTTCATTGAATTCGTCCGCCGTCATCCAGCGATAGTCATCCACAATGGCTCGGCGTGCGAACACCAGGACGCCGCCAAAACCCGCCAGCGACATTTTGGCGAAGGCGACAAACAACTCGAGCAGTCCCGGCGCGGGCGCTGTCTGGCTATCCGGAACAGGGGGGGCTATGAGCGGCGAATCCGGGGGCATCAACGAGACTTAGAGCGACGGTCGCATCAGGCCAACCAGTTTTGCAGGCTTTCACACATGCAAGATCGATAGCGTAGCGATCGCCCTTGCAGACCGATTCGCGGAGATTTCGCTTGCTGGCTCATAAACACCTCAAATGCGGTGATCCGTCACCCTTTTTTCCTCAGCCTTGACGGACTATATTGAGGGCGCCGGTTCGCCGGCTATGGAAATAAACGGCCGTCGTAATAAACCATTCGGACCCGGGGGCAGTACCCGGCGCCTCCACCAGAGCCCGACCGTCCCCCGCGAGATGGCGGGTTCCGGCGGGGGCGAAACAGGATCGACGAGGGCGTAAAGGGCTCGCTTTTTCTCGGTATGGTTCCGCCGTTATCGGGCTATGCAATAGTTGCAAACGACAACTATGCTCCGGTTGCTCAGGCTGCGTAACGCAGTTTGAAATACCGACTTAAAGTCCTGATGGATTAAGCCCCGTCAGGCGGGGTCCGGAGGCACCTGGCAACAGAAGCCTCCACTTTTCGTTGCGCTGCGCCTGTTTTGACCAGCGTCTGCGAGAATTTCCATTTATCCGGCGGAACACCTGCTGACCTGGACGAGGCGTCGGAGTAGCATTGGCAAACAGTGCGAGTCGGCTTGCGTGCATGCGCGGCTGAATTCACAAGCGACCCGGCAAAGGCGGCGAGATCAACTGATGGCAACCGATCATATCCGATACGATGTGCTGGCGCGCGATGCGCTGCGCGGCGTTCTGCGCCAGGTGCTGGTGGATGCCGCCGCGCACGGACTGCCGGGCGAGCATCATTTTTTCATTACCTTCCTGTCGAAGGCTGACGGGGTGAAGATATCGCCCCGCCTTCTGGCACAATATCCGGAAGAAATGACCGTCATACTTCAACATCAATTCTGGGATCTGACGGTGACCGACGATCGCTTCGAGGTCGGGCTGTCGTTCGGTGGCATCCCCGAGCGTCTTGTCGTCCCTTTCAGCGCAATTAAAAGCTTCTTCGATCCATCGGTACAGTTCGGTCTGCAATTCGAGCCAGCCGAAACCGGGACACCGGCTGCCAACCTGCCGGCGACGCCGTCGCCGAGCGCCGTGGCCGTCCCGGCCGCTCCTAGCGTACCCGCCTCTGCCGAAACGAAAGACGAACCTTCAAAGCCCAACGAAGGCGCCGAGGTTGTCAGGCTGGACCGCTTCCGCAAGAAATAATCTGCGTTACATTGGCTGAAGCGTCTCATCCGCGGGTACGCGGTTGGTTGCGCTTGGCCCGCATCATCACTCATAACGGACTGCACCCATGGCTTCGTCATCGCGCAAGACCAGAACAGCGACCCGCACGGAAACCGACAGCTTCGGCCCCATCGAAGTTCAAGCAGACCGTTATTGGGGAGCCCAGACCGAGCGCAGCCGGCAGAATTTTCGAATTGGCCATGACCGCATGCCGATGCCGCTCGTTCGCGCGCTCGGCATCGTCAAACTCGCGGCGGCAGAGACCAATCTGGAACTCGGTCTGCTCGATCGACGGCGCGCGAAGGCGATCGCGCGCGCCGCGCGCGAAGTGATCGACGGCAAGCTCGACGATCATTTTCCGCTGGTGGTTTGGCAAACCGGATCCGGCACGCAAACCAACATGAACCTCAACGAGGTGATCGCCAACCGCGCAAACGAATTGCTTGGCGGAGAACTGGGCGCCAAGAAGCCTGTCCATCCCAATGATCACGTCAATATGAGCCAGTCGTCCAACGACTCGTTTCCGACGGCCATGCATATCGCGGCCGCGCAGGGCATTGCATCAGACTTGATCCCGGCGCTCGCCATTCTCCTCAAGGCGCTGCGCAAGAAAGAGAAAGCGTTCGCGGGTATCGTCAAGATTGGCCGGACCCACACCCAGGACGCGACGCCGCTGACGCTCGGACAGGAATTTTCCGGATATGCAGCGCAGGTCGAGAGCGGTCTCGCGCGGCTTCGCGTGGCCATGAAGGATCTTTATCCGCTGGCGCAGGGCGGAACCGCCGTGGGCACCGGCCTCAATTCCAAACCGAGGTTTGCAAAACTGTTTGCGAAACATGCAGCAGCGCTTACCAAACTGCCGTTCACGAGCGCTCCCAACAAATTCGAAGCTCTGGCCTCAAACGACGCCTATGTCTTCGTTCATGGAGCCATCAACTCGGCCGCCGCGGGACTATTCAAGATCGCGAACGATATCCGCCTGCTGGGGTCCGGCCCACGCTCAGGCCTCGGCGAGTTGATTCTTCCGGAAAACGAGCCGGGGTCGTCGATCATGCCGGGGAAAGTCAATCCGACCCAGTGCGAAGCGATGACCATGGTGTGCTGTCAGGTATTCGGGAATCACACCACCGTGACAGTCGCCGGCAGTCAGGGACATTTCGAACTCAATGTTTACAAACCCGTTCTGGCATATTGCATGATCAATTCCATTCAATTGCTCGCGGACGTCGTGCGCTCCTTCACCGAACACTGCGTCGACGGCATTCGCGCCGACGAGAAGCGGATTGGCGAACTGATGCAACGCTCCTTGATGCTGGTGACGGCGCTCGCGCCGAAAATCGGTTATGACAATGCTGCAAAGGTTGCGAAAACCGCACACAGTCGTGGAACGACATTGAAGGAGGAAGCGCTCCGGCTGGGTTTTGTCACGGCCCGGGAATTCGATCGGCTGGTGCAGCCTGAGAAGATGACGCGGCCCGGTTAACCGCAAACGTCCGCTGAAAGCGCTCTGGCATTCCAAAGACCAGAGCTCAAGAAATAGTTATAACTCATATCATCTAAGGGCTTAGACAATATTTGCTACCACTGTTGCGGTGCGTCATGATACAGCACAAATAATAGCCGTTTTCGAAGACCGGAATCTTTTTTGACCTTCGCAGGCAGATGGAATTTTCCCCGATGATGACCGAACTGGTAAAGCGCATTTGCGACGTTTCCGATTCCGCAAGATCGTCACGCGATCTCAGCGTTTGAAGTGGCGGAGCCGGTCATGGGGGATGTGGTCAATCTAAACAAGCGCAGAAAGCGCGCCGAGCGTGAGCGGACGGCGGTGATTGCCGACGCCAATCGCGCGCGCTTTGGCCGGACCAAGGCTGAGCGCGATCTCGCCGAACAACGTGCGATGCGCGAGACCCGCTTGCTCGATCAGCACCGCATCGACGGCGAGGATGTATCATGAAATCGCCGGTAGTGAAGCGATCGATCGTGGTGGCTGGACACAAGACCAGTGTGAGCCTCGAAGAAGCGTTCTGGAACGGAATGAAGGAAATATCAGGCCTTCGCGATATGACCCTGTCTGAACTGGTCGGCGAGATCGACAACAATCGTCAGCAAGGCAATCTCTCCTCGGCAATCCGCCTTTTCGTTCTCGACTACTTTCGAAGCCGCGCGACGGCATCGAGGCTCGATAGCAGCGCTGGTATTGGATAGCAGGCGTCGCAATGCTTGCGGGAACTCTATCCGTATGTCTGCGCACAGCAGCATCATGATCATATACCCGGCTTAGGTTATTTTCCGAATATCGGAACGCGGCCTCTTCAGCTACTATGTACCTGTGCCTCGATGATGTGCCACGGCGCGGATCGGAGGTGACCCATCGAAGATCGCGGAAGATCAGTATCGCGGTTCGTCGACGGGTCAGAAGCATCACTATCGCCGTTAAACCGAACAAGCCGGCCGGTGAGATATCATCGTGCGTCGCCGATGCCGCTTGCCCGCAAATCAGGTGGAGTTATTCATGCAAAACGATCAATGCCGCGATCGCCGCAGCGACCCTGAATCTCCTCGCGAATATGCCGTCGTCAAACGATCGGTGGTCGTCGGCGGTCACAAGACCAGCGTCAGTCTCGAGGACGCGTTCTGGACAAGCCTGAAAGACATCGCGATGCGACGCGGCATGACCCTTTCGACACAAATCGCTTCGATCGACACCAGCCGCAGGACCAGTAATTTGTCGTCGGCGATCCGGCTGTTTGTGCTCGAACATTTTCGGACGCGCGCGGCCAGCACAATGTTCATCGGCGAACGGCACGTACCGAGCCTTGCGCCGCTTAGTCCTGAATAGCTAGAGACCTGGTTGCGATGCGCTTGATGCCGGCGGCGTCAGCACGAGCGGCTGGCGCGGACGAACCGGCTTTGGAACGGGCGCAGGCCGTATCTCGACCGGCGCCGGCAGCGGCGCAACCGAAGGTGAGGTCGGAGCATTGGATGCCTGCGGCACAGCCGGCTGATGCGGCGGAGCGGGCGCCCGGGGTTTTACAGAAGGCCGCCGCGGATCACGGTTAGGGACCGGCACATCTGCGACTGGCGGGCCGTCTTTTGGCGAAGGTGCAACTGAAACTTCTGGCGGCGGTTCGACCGGAAGCGATGCCGTTGCCGGCGGCGGAGCGACGGGAGGCGCTGGCGACGGCGCAATGCGGCGCTCGATCGAATCGAGGCGACGAGTCTCGCGATCGATCGCTCTCACAGCAAGCCACGACGATAGCGCCGCAACGTCAACGGTGCGGTCGATCGCATTGGGCGGTCCAACTGCGAATATCTGAACTTCCGGACGATTGTTGGCAGATCCGGCCGACTTTGAAGCGAGGCTGGCGCGGATATCAACTTGATCCGCAACGATGTCATACCCCCCGGTGACGATGGCTTGCGCGCCCTCCCCGTCGAGAGCCGTCGCACCGACACGCAAGCGACCGTCCCTTACGTTGAACGGAATTTGCGCCGATGCGACCGGCAGCGGCCCAGCGGACAGCGACTGCTCCGCGATCCGGCGCAACTTGGTATCGTCTGATGCTTGACCGCTATCGCTCGCACTGATGGCGACATCGAACATACGGGGATCGAGTCCGGCAATGCGCGCGTCAGCGAGCGTGACAAGGCCGCTCCCAGACAGCGCGCCGACCAACGCAAACGCGCTGCGGCCCTCACTGGCGAACGTCATCTGCGCCGCGACGCGACCCGGAGGCATCGCGAGTGAGCCGTAATGTAACGCCGAACCTTCGACGTTTTTGAACTGGACTTGCGCGCTCAAGGCAACACCATCGGTGGTTTTCCGCACATTGATGCGTCCAGCGGCATCGCCGTCGCCCAGTTTCCCTTTCATCGCATCAAGTGTCAGGGATTGGCCGTCGCCGCTGACAATGCCGCTAACGGGCCGCAATTCGACGCCTCCTGGCAGCACGCCGCGCAACGCCTCGAATGTGAGCTGACCGCGCCAACCTTCCCGCAAGCCGCTCGCCAGCGGCGCGCGCGCGTCATGCCCCGCAGCACCCACGGCGAAGCCAAATGCCGATGCGAGATCGAGTGTATCCAGTCGGATTTCCCCGTCGACGACGTTTTCGTCGCCTAGCTTCACGGCGACACGCCCGCGCATACGGGCTCCGGCTGCCGTACCATCGAGATCGTTGAAGGTCAGCTTATTTCCGGCCAGCGTGACATGTGACGACAGGCTGACATTCTGAGCGCGGGCATCGGATGACTTGATATCCAGCAGTGGCGCCAGATTGATGCGACGCACCGCGAGATTAAGATCAGCCTTCTGTTCCGAGGACCACGGCTCGACGGTTCCTTTTATCTCGGCATCGAGATCGGTCCCGGCCATTCTTGCTTTCAGCCGGATGGGCGCATGCCAGACTCCGGTGGCCGAACCTTCGAACAAAGTCGAACCGTCGCCCGCAGCGGTCAGATGGCCGAGTCCCAGCAAACCGAGCAACGCATTACCGCGATCCGCCGATAGCTTCGCTTGAGCGGTGACTTCGTTCCGTGAAAGTGCGTCCAGATTGATGCCGCGCACCGCGGCAAGCGGGGGCGTGGTGGACATCGACAGGGTGCCTTTTACCTGAGGCAGATCGATTTCCAGCTTTGCTTGTGCCTTTGCCTTATCTTTGTCGGCGGAGCTCTTATCGATGTTGAGCGCCAACTTGAGTCGCGCGGCTCCCGGAGCATCTGGCATCGCGTTGAGGCGCGCCGCGACGGCCGGCGCGACCGGCGCAATCAAGCTCGTCATCTGCGCAACGGAGTCCGACGTCATGCTCAATGATAGCTTTCCGGTCGCATGGACGCGGTCGAATGCACCGGAGCCCTCCATCATAAGGCCGCCCGGCCGGCCGACCTTCAATTGCTCCAGCGAGATTGCGTTTGGTCCATAAGCCAGCTTGGCGACGAATGGATGCATTTCCTGTCCGGCCGATGTCGCGCGGTCGACATTCAACGAAACCTGTCCCTCGTCCGGCCAACCGCCTTGCGGTCCCGCAACCGCGCGCACTAACGCCGCAGCAGCATCGAGATCGAGACGATCTGCGCTGAGTTCAGCTTCAGTCCGTGCGCCCTTGCCGTCCGTCGAACCGACAAACGCCAGCCGTCCTTCAACGCTGCCACCGTCGATATCAGCCATCAGTCGATCGACGACAGCCCGGTTCGAATCGATGCTCAGGTTGCCCCGCAACCGCAAAGGCTTTTGGCTTCGATACGTGACGTCGCTGCGTCCTTGTAGCCAAGCGGCGAAAATATCTGGATCGGACGATTCAATATCGAGCGCACCGTTGAAATGCGCGGATGGTCCGGGCTGTTTAATCTGACCGTTGACAGCCACATGCGTCGCACCTGGCGCGCGGAATTCAACCCGGCCGATTGTCCACGCTGTGGTGTCGCTACTCAAATTGGCGCCGAAGTTTTGGATCGGGCGGCTGCCCAGCGTGATCTGCTCCACCCTGATCCCGATGTCTGTGGCAAGCGGCGGTTTCGGAATTTCTGCCAGAAGCCCTCGTAACACCGGCAATATCTGCGTAGGCGAGCCTTGTTCCCTGGCAAACAAGCGATCGGCATCGAGTTGGCGTGCGGACAGCTCGGCGTGAATTTGGGGCGACGCCCCGAAACGGATATCGCCAGCGCCTGCGAGTTTCAGCGCCGAATCGCTCGCCCCGTAACTGGCGTCGATCTGCTCGAGCCGTGCCGCACCTGGATCGGCCTTGACCTTGGCCGACACACGCCACAACCTTTGCGCATCTGCCGGCAAACTTCCGTTGTCCAGCCCCGCAGGGCCCGCAATGACAAGGACTCCATCGAAATGCGGCACGCGCGAATCAAACACCAGCTGGCCATCGAGATCGATGGATGACGAGCGCATTCCGGGATCGATCGTGACATGAACGCGGTTGGCATTGCTGTCGCTGGACTGACCGGACGATATTCGAAATGGATAGCGCGCCCCTGACACCACGAAATTGCCATCGCCGCGAATGGATGCTCCGAGCGAACGCACATCGCCGCTGAAAGCAATGTCATTCAATTCCAGGGTGCTTCGGCTTGCCGCATCGTGAAGAGCGACGCGGCCGGTGAGATTCAGCCGGTCGATGGAAAGCGAACCGAAATTGAGCGATGGCGATGATAGCGGCCAATCAATCCGTCCGCGCGCATCGAGGCCAAGGTCAAGTGCGACGCCGTTGATCGTCAACTCGGTCGCGCGCCATTCACCGCGCATCAACGAACCCAGGCTGAATTCAACTTCGAGGTTGTCGGCGCGCACCTTCCCGGGGTCGTTCGGCCCTCCGACGACTATTGAGCGAAGCCGCAGTGACGGCGACGGCAGCAGGCGAGCGTCCAGCGCGCCCTCGACTCGCACCGGGGCACCGATTACACGCGCGGCTTCGGTCTCGAATTGAGGTCTGAAGCGGTTCCAGTCGATGAAATATGGTCCGATCAGCGCGGCGATGAGCGCAATAATAAATGTGATCGCCAGGCCGAGCAGCGTCGTCTGCACGATGCCTCCCCTTGAGCCGTTCCAGCAAGATCGAATCTCGCTTCAGTACACCCGGACATCGTGACTGAGTAGCAGCCAGACTGCCGCACTGGTCGTGAGCCCGGCGGGGCGCACCAAGACGAACATCGAAGTCACTATGATATAGTACCAACTGTGGCGAAGTCACAGCGGCGGTTTGGAACAAGCCGCAGTTACCAGCTGGCCGGCAGGTTCTTCAGGCCTCGGAGCACAAAGGTCGGCCGCCATTCCGGATTTTCCGTGTTATCGAGGCGAAGCTCGGGCAGCCGCCGCAGCAGGGTCGCGATCGCAACTTCCGCTTCGATGCGCGCCAACTGGGCACCCAGACAGAAATGGATGCCGCCGCCGAAGGACAGTGGCCGCACATTGGGACGCGTGATGTCGAGGCGGTCGGGCTGGTCCGGATAGACGGCCGGATCATGATTGGCCGAGCCTAGGAGGCAGAGAACGCTCTCACCCTTCGGGATGCGCTTGCCGCCGAGGTCCTCGATATCCTCGAGCGCCGTACGGCCGGTCATTTGCACCGAAGAATCGTACCGCAGAAATTCTTCGATCGCATTGGTGATGAGCTCGGGCTTGGCCTTGAGCAGCGCGAGCTGATCCGGATTGCGATACAGCGCGAGAAGGCCGTTTCCGATCAGATTGACCGTCGTCTCATGGCCTGCCCCGAATAGCAGGATGATGTTGGCGGTCAATTCCTCGTTCGTCAGCTTGCTGCCGTCTTCTTCGGCTTGCACGAGCTGCGTCGTCAGATCGTCGCCGGGGCTATGCCGCCGCAGTTCAAAGAGCTGCTGAAAATACAGTTGGGCGGCAATGTTGCCCTCGTTCGATTCCTTGTTGTCGGCACGAGACAGTGGCACAGGGGCGAGGTGGCGCCCGGCGGGACCTGCAGTGGTATAGAACCGTTCGCGGTGGTCTTCCGGGATACCGAGCATGTCGCAGATGATCGTCACAGGAAGCCGGAACGCAAAATCTTCGATCAGATCCATGTGTCCCTGCGGCATGATCCGATCGAGCGCCTCATCGACGATCTGCTGGATGCGCGGCCGCATATCCTCGACCCTACGTGCGGTGAATGCCTTGACGACCAGACCGCGCAGACGGGTGTGATCAGGCGGATCCTGCTGCAGCATCCAGTGCCCCATGCTGCGAAACACCGGCTCTTCCATGATCTTCGGGCCATAGCGGCGGATCGTCCGGTCGTGATAGTCCTTGCCGAAACGCTTGTCGCGCAGCACGAGGCTGGCCTCGGCGTGCCGGCTCGCCAGGTACGGCCCGAAAGGCGTCTGATGCATTGGATCGGTCGTACGCAAACGCTCATACGCCGGATAGGGATTGCGGATGAAATCCGGCGACAGCGGATTGAACAGCGGTTCGGCTTGCGCGGCCTGAATGTGCTCGTTCATGGTGACCCTCGCTCGGTTTTGCCGCGCCAATAGAGGCATGACCGGATTGGTCCGGCCCTCAATCGATCAATGCATCTCGATACACTATTGTATTGAATTGCATCCTGCCCTAAACTGCGCGGATGTCAAGGGTTCGAACCAGACCAACACGGGACGACACCTGCGAAAAGCTGTTCGAGGCGGCCGCACAGGTATTCGAGGACCAGGGAATTGGCGGCGCCAGCATCGAGGGGATCGCTGCCGCGGCGGGTTTCACGCGCGGCGCCTTTTATTCGAACTTCAAGAGCAAGGACGAATTGATCGTCGCCATGCTCGAGGACCATGTCGAACTCTCGATCCGGCGCAATCTCGACCTGCTCTCGAAACACGACAATCTTACTGACTTTATTGAGGCGCTCAGGACGGCCGACCACAGCCGGCTGGATCCACTCGGCCGCTCTCCACTCCTCCACATGGAGATGATCCTGTTCGTGGCGCGTGCCGAGAAGCGGCGGCCGGAACTCGCCGAACGCCTGCGGGCGCGGCGTAAGTTGGTCACTGACATCATCAGGGCCACGCTGAAAAAGTCTGGCCGGAACGGCACGCTCGATCCGGAATGGACCGGGGCAATCGTGTTGGCTCTGGAGGACGGTTTCCGCCTGCACCGTCTGATCGATCCCCAGACCACGCCGCGGGACAGCTTCCTGCGCGCAATCACCGATCTGCAGCGGGCGATGGGATTTTCGCCAGTCTGACTGAAATCTTGCGGAGGTCAGTTCTGCTCGAGCGCCGGCTATTTTAGCCGGATGGCTGCGGCGATCTCGCGACGGCATGGGCATGAGACCGATGCAACTGACCTGCGACGGCTCGCACCTTCCCCGGCGCCGCCAGCCAGATGGTCGCGGCGCCGACAACGCTGACGCCTACTCCGATCAGGAAGGCGATATCGTAGTTGCCATATCGATCATGCAGGACACCCGTCACCCATGGCCCTGCGGCGCCACCGGCCAGCGCGGCCAGCATGATGGTGCCGAATATGCTGCCGAAGTGCTTGCCCTGAAAAATCTCCAGGACAACAGGCCCCATGATGGAGGTAACGCCATAACCAAGCAATCCCTGCGCGGCAACCATCACGTAGACCAGCGTCAACGATGGATGGCGGCCAAGCGCGATCAGGGCCGCAAAGCAGATTGCAAAGCCAAGTCCGCTAACCGTCCATATCCATTCGCGGCCAATACGATCCGACATATGGCCGAGCAGGATCTGGCCGGGAATTCCGAGGAGGCTGACGACGCCAAGCGCCCAGGCTGCGACCGTCGGGCTGAATCCGATTTCCACGAGATATTTCGTCTGATGGACCTGAACCGCGTACCAGTCGTACAGTCCGCAAAATAATCCAAGCGCGAGCCACCAGAAGCGCGACGTTTGCATGGCGCGTCCCAGCGTCCAATCGATCGCCGCCCACACCGGATCGACAACATTGGAGATCGGTGGGGAAGCTGTCGAAGGCGCGGCATCGCCGTCGGGCTGAAGCCCCATGTCTTCTGGGCGCTTGCGCAGCAGAAGATTGATCGGCGCGAGCACGATCAGCAAAACCAGCCCCATGGTCCAGCATGCGCTGCGCCAGCCAGCGTGCTCGATCATGTACTGTACCCACGGCAGCAGTGTTATCGAGCCGGCTCCTACGCCCGCGAACGCGATGCCCATGGCGAGACCGCGCCGGCGAACAAACCAATTCGGCAGAAACAGCGATTGGCCGGAGTAGCCGAGGCAGATGCTGCCGCCCCCGACCAGCACGCCGATGGTCACGTACAGATGCCACGGCTGTGTTGTGAGCGGCGAGAGCAGGAGACCGGCGGCCATCAAGAACACGCCAAGCTCCATCACGGCGCGCGGCCCGACGCGATCCATCATCTTGCCCATCAGGGGGCTGAACACCGCCGAAACCAGAAAGCCGAAGGAGAAGGCGCCGGCTGTCACGCCGCGCTCCCACCCGAACTCGTCAATGATCGGCGGAAACAATAATGAAAAAGATGTTCGCGCATTAACACCGATCGCCATGGTCACAAACGTGACGCCAATGACGAGCCACCCGTAGAAGAAGCGCAGGCGCATGGATGCCTTCTCTTAGTGAATGCCGGCAAACATCTGCCGCCGGTGGAAAATTGCGCGGTGACGTCATACAATTACCGGCGGCAATTCGCAAAAGATACAACCGAACATCGTTCTCAGTGTATTAATCCACGACAATAACGCGCCTGCCGCGTGAATATTCCAAAACGTGGCTCGGTTTGACCTTCCCCGCCATTATACAATCCGGCTGATCGCCGAATGCGGATTCCTTCAAAAAAAATCAACCCGCCGGAATGATCTTTCCGGGATTCAAAATATTGTCCGGATCCAGCGCCTTCTTGAGCGCGCGCATGACGTCGATCGCCTCGGGTCCAAGCTCGGCGTTGAGATATTTCTGCTTGCCCTGCCCGATCCCGTGTTCGCCGGTGCAGGTGCCGCCCATGGCCTGGGCGCGTTCGACGAGTCGATGCATGAAGTCTTCACCCCGCGCCATTTCCCCGGCATCGTTGACGTCGCACAGGAGCGAACAGTGGAAGTTGCCGTCGCCCACATGACCAACGATCGGCGAGAGCAAATTGAGGCGCTTGAGATCTTCTTCGGTTTCGGTCACGCAATCCGCCAGCCGCGAAATCGGAACGCAGACGTCGGTCGCCACAACACCGGCACCGGGGCGCAAGGCCTTCACCGCCCAATACGCATCGTGCCGTGCCTGCCATAGCTTGGTGCGATCTTCCGGCCGGGTCGTCCAGCTAAAATCGCCTCCACCGCACTCGCCTGCAATCTCCTTGAAATTCTTCGATTGCTCGGCGACGTCATTTTCGCTGCCGTGGAATTCGAGCAGCAGCAGCGGCGTTTCGGGAAGCGACAGCTTTGAATAGGAATTGCACGCACGAACCTGTGCCGCATTGAGCAATTCGATTCGCGCAACGGGAATACCGGTCTGAATGGCCAGGATGACAGCCTGGCAGGCGCCTTCCACGGTCTCGAACGAACAGGCGGCGGCCGCGATGGTTTCGGGGATACCGCGCAGTTTGATCGTCAATTCAGAAATAATCCCAAGGGTGCCTTCCGCACCGACGAACAGATGTGTCAGATCGTAACCGGCCGACGACTTTTTCGCGCGCGTTCCCGTACTGATGATTTCGCCATCCGCGCGCACGACTTTGAGGGCAAGCACGTTATCGCGCATCGTACCGTAGCGGACGGCGTTGGTGCCGGACGCGCGGGTAGACGCCATGCCGCCCAGCGAGGCATCCGCACCGGGATCGATCGGGAAGAACACGCCCTGGTCGCGCAACTGCTCGTTCAGCAGCTTGCGGGTAATGCCGGGCTGGATCACGCAATCGAGATCCTCGGGATGAACCGCCAAAATCTTGTTCATGTCCCGCAGGTCGATGCAGATGCCGCCGGCGGGCGCATTGACCTGCCCTTCCAGCGACGTCCCGGTGCCGAATGCGATCACCGGCACGCGGTTCGCGGCGCAAATCCGCACGACATCTTGAATGTCCGCGGTCTCTTGCGCCATGACCACAGCATCCGGCGGCTGAGTTTCAAGCCACGTGGTCGTATGACCATGCTGCTCGCGCACCGCCTGCGAGGTCACGAGCCGATTGCCGAACCGTGCCGCGAGCGCTTCAATAGCGCTGGCCAGCGCCTTCGGCTCCGGCCGTTTCAATGTATTGGCTTTTGGTGCACCCACGATCATTTCTCCCTGACGAAAAGACCGTGGCAAAGGATCAAAAACGGGTCAAGAGACCCGGTCAATAAGCGGTAAGGAATGATGACGATGCCCGCGGACAGCACGGACCGGTCAGCCAACGCAATTCCGTTCAAATCCTCGATCATGCAGATCGAGCCCCAGTGGATCGACTACAACGGCCATCTCAACATGGCCTACTACAATGTCATGTTCGACCGGGCGATCGATCAACTCTGGCTCGAATTGGGGATCGGACCGGAATACATGACAACGCGCAACGGCTCGACTTTCACCGCCGAGTGCCACGTGCGATATCTACGGGAAATTCATTTCGGCGACCCGGTCCAGGTCTCCGTGCTGCTGGTCGCGGCGGATGAAAAACGTCTGCACACCTTCGAGGAGTTGCGGCACGCCACCGAAGGATGGCTGTCTGCGACCTCCGAGAATATGACCATCCATATTGATATGGCCGCCCGCAAGACCGCGCCATTTCCGCCCGATATACGGGCCCGCATTCAGGCCGTCGTTGAGGCCCATAGCGCTGCGGTACGTCCTGAGGGCATCGGCCGGAAAATCGCGATGCCCTCGAAATCCCGATAACAAGTGCGCTAGATGCGCCTGCGTCCACGCGTCAGCCCGACCACCGCCGAAATCAGAAACAGAATGAGGGCCACGAAGAAGATGATCTTCGCGATTTCGATGGATGCGCCTGCGATACCTCCAAAACCTAAAATACCGGCGATCAGCGCGATCACCAGAAATGTTACAACCCAGCTCATCATGACCTTGATCTCCATTCTAGGCGCGCCAGTCTTGCGCACGGACTGAGAAAACAATCCGTCGACGGAACAAAGGTTCCGTGCCCATTTTTGGCGAAAGCGCAGGAAAACAACCGGTGTTAGGGAACAAACCGGGATGGCACCCGGAAAGCGGTCGGACGCTCCGGGGATAACCCCGTGTCAAGCGGAGCAACGCGTCCTATATATCCCTCCGATCCTGCTATGAAGGCTCCCCTTCCCCGCCCCGCAGTGCCATCGTGGGGACAAGACGATTCGCCTGACTGAACCGAACAGAGTGATCCATCGCGACGTTCCCGAGCACCAGCCGGCGGCTGGTGGCATTGCTGCGCGCGCGCGCGCAGCCGCCGCCGGACCGCAGTATCTGGCCGGACTCAATCCGGAGCAGCGCGAGGCGGTGGAAACGCTGGATGGACCTGTGCTGGTCCTCGCCGGCGCCGGCACCGGCAAGACTCGCGTGCTGACGACGCGCATCGCGCATATCCTCAGCCAAGGCCGCGCCCGCCCTGCCGAAATCCTGTCGGTGACCTTCACCAACAAGGCTGCGCGCGAGATGAAGCATCGGCTTGGCCAGATGCTTGGACAGGCCGTTGAAGGCATGCCGTGGCTCGGCACCTTCCACTCCATCGGCGGGAGAATTTTGCGGGTCCATGCCGAACTGGTGCAGCTCAAATCCAACTTCACCGTCCTGGATGTCGACGACCAGATCCGACTGCTCAAACAGCTTCTGCAAGCCGACAACATCGACGACAAGCGCTGGCCGGCGCGGATGCTGGCGGGGCTGATCGACGGCTGGAAAAATCGCGGACTGACGCCGTCGCAGGTGCCGTCAGGCGAAGCCGCGGTGTTCGGCAACGGCCGCGGCGGCAAGCTCTATGCGGCCTATCAGGAGCGGCTGAAAATTCTCAACGCCGCCGATTTCGGCGATCTGCTTCTGGAGAACATCCGGCTGTTTCGCGAGCACCCGGACGTGCTGCGGCAATACCAGCGTCGCTTCAAGTTCATTCTCGTCGACGAGTATCAGGATACGAACGTCGCGCAGTATCTGTGGCTGCGTTTGCTGTCGCAGGCCCCGTCGCGCGCCAGCGACGCGACAGCCACCTCTCCCCACCGGGGAGAGGTCGACATGCGAAGCATGTCGGGTGAGGGGGAATGGGTGGACGAAAGCTCAGCCCCCCCTCACCCCACCCCTCTCCCCGGTGGGGAGAGGGAGCAGGCTGCATCCGTGGCGCCCTTTGAAACGAAACCCAAAAA
>JAFEFK010000880.1 GCA_018240625.1 Pseudomonadota bacterium | reverse complement strand
CCGAACAGTTCCATATGGCGACGGGCCATCGGCGCATATAGCTGTGCCGGGGCGAGCGCGCCGACCGCCATCTCATGCTCACCAACGACCTTGAACTGGGGCATTTGCTGAACGCGCGTGCCGATGCGACCCGCAGACGAGCCGTTACGACCGATCGGGATCAGCACGTTGCTGCACACGCCGCCGCTGATCGCGAGCAGCGCACATTGTATGGCCGCGACGCAGCTGGCTCCGCCGAGCGGCGCAGTGGCCGAAAAGCGCAGGTCGGATATACCGAAATTCGTGACAAAGTCTTCGGCTACGACCGGCGAATTCGAGTATGGAATAATGCCGTCGATTTCCTTGGGACTGAGCCCCGCATCCGCAATCGCATTCAACGAAGCCTCGAGCTGAAGCGCAAGTATGCTCTTGCCCGACATGCGCGTGTACTCGGTCTCTCCCACGCCAGTGATGGCGGCCTTTTCTTTCAGTGACATAGGCAAAGCTCCCACGGAGGCTCGCAACCCCTGAACGATTTCCGTGACGACGGAACAATCATTCAAGCTTTCTACTTGACGCCGGCCGCCCAAGGCACGACTATTTCGAACAGATGTTAGATTTAATCCGTAGCGCGGTCAATCGACCGTGGCTAGTCCTTTCCGTGTAGAGTAACAGGCACAAACCGCGCCTGGGAAAGAGCGTCTCTATGGACCTCCGCTACAGCGCCCGACATCGCGCCCTCCAGGAGGAAGCGCGCGGCTTCGTAAAGAAATACGGCCACCTTTCGCCGAAAACGGGGGGCGGACGGAAGCGGCCTGACGCGCGAGCCCTGGATTGGCAGAAGCTTCTGCTGGAGCGCGGTTATTTTGCCCGCAACATTCCCCGCGAATATGGCGGCTTCGGCCTGCCGGTCGACATCCTGGAATTGGCGATCATCGCCGAAGAATTCTCGAACGCGGGCGTGTCTCCGGGCATCATGAACCAGGGCATTTCCATGCTGGTGCCGACATTGCTCGAGGTCGGAACGAAGGAGCAGTGCATTCAATGGATCGGGCCTACCATCCGCGGTGACATCATTTGGTGCCAGGGCTATTCGGAGCCCGGTTCGGGCTCCGACCTTGCCGCCGCCAAAACCAGCGCCCGTGTCGAGGATAGCCAATTCATCGTCAATGGCCAGAAAATCTGGACGAGTTCTGCCCACTACGCCGACATGATGTTCCTCCTCTGCCGTACTGAGCTCGACAAGAGCAAGCACGATGGGCTGTCCTACCTTCTTGTCCCCATGAATGCGCCTGGCATTGAGGTGCGCCCATTGGTCACGATGACCGGCCGCGCCGAGTTCAACGAGACGTTCTTCACGGATGTCCGCGTGCCAACCGACCAGATTGTGATGGGACGCGGCGACGGCTGGCATGTCGCCAATGTCACCTTGAAGTACGAACGGATGCTGCTCGGCGACGCCAACAAGCTGACCTACCGTCTGGCGAGGGCTGTCGAATTGATGAAAAAAACGACGCTCGATGGCTGCCGATTCATCGACATCCCCGAGTATCGCGAGCGATTGCTCAAACTCCAGGGCGAGGTGATGGCCTCGAAATACCACGGTCTTCGATTAATGACCGAGCAGGCGAAGGGAGAGGATTCGGGGGTCAAACGCCTGATCGTCAAACTGAACGGGACGATGATTGCGTATCGGCTGTCATCGCTGGTCGTTGACGTGCTCGGCGCGGCGGGGCTCGCTTACGAACCGGTCGGCGAAGCGGCGGAAGACGACGAAGCCACCACCTGGCAGATAGATAACATGTACGACATCGGCCTCATCATCGGTGGCGGCTCATCGAATATCCAGAAAAACATCATCGGCGAGCGCGGACTGGGTCTGCCGCGCGAGCCGAAATCCGCCCCGCCAACCGTCAGAGGATAAGCATGGAGTTCGGCCTCAGCGAAGAGCAATTGATGCTAGCGGATTCCTTGCGCGGATTTCTGGACCAAAGACTGCCCATGAGCAAGTTGCGCAAGATCGCGGAGGGCGGCTTGGGCTTCGATGGTGAACTATGGTCGGGCCTCACGGAACAGGGCATCATGGGCATCATGGTCCCCGTGGACTTTGGGGGTCTGGGCCTCTCGCTGCTTGATGCGGCTGTTGCCGCGGAGGCGCTTGGATATCACGCGACACCGACGCCATTCGCGGCTGCGCTGGTCATGGCCCCCCTCGCCCTGATTGCCAGTGGCGACCGCGCCCAGCAGAAAGCATGGCTGCCGCGGATCGCAAGCGGCGAAGTCCGGATCGGGGTCGGGTTCGCCGGCATGTCGGGGCAGACCGGCGAGGCGGCTGTCCGCCTCGCCGGAAATATGCTGTCCGGATGCGTAACGGGTGTGCTCGATGGCGGAAACGCGACGCATTTCATTGTCTACCTTGATGACGGCCGTGCCGGCCTGTTCGCCGCGGTCGGGGAACCCGGTGTCAGCGTAAGCACGCATCGCAGTCTTGATCGCACACGACCGTTGACGGCTTTGGTACTGCATGATGCGGGGGTTGAGATCCTTGGCGCCGCCAACGATCCGAAGGCAGCGGCGACCGCCGTGCTCGACGCTGGCCGCGTCATGCTCGCGGCCGACACGCTAGGGGCGGCGCAGTCCATGTTTGACAAGGCGCTGCTCTATTCCAAGGAGCGGGTGCAATTCGACCGCGTGATCGGCTCGTTTCAAGCCGTCAAGCATACGCTCGCCGACATCATCACCATGCTCGAGCCGTGCCGCTCGCTGGTGTGGTACGCGGCTCACGCTCAGGATGGGTCTCCTGAGGAAGCTCGCGTTGCCGCGCTGCAGGCAAAGGCGCATCTAGGTGATGCCGGCCGCGAAATCTCCCGTCTGGCGACCGAGATTCACGGCGGCATCGGATTTACGGACCTGCTCGGCCTTCATTACTGGTTCAAGCGCATTGCGTTCAACCGGCAGCTTCTCGGGGCTCCCGAGCGCTGCAGACACCAGGCCGCCGTAGCGCAAGAGTGGGTGAGTTGAAGCGTCCTCTAATGGCACGAATGTTCAGTAGCGGCAAGAATGGTCAGCGAATATTATCCCACAGAAAACCTAGTCCTAGTCAAACGTCCGACGTTGATCTGCAGAGTATTCGATACGCTGTGGCAGCAGCGGGTCACGGTAGCTTTCGGCGCGTGTCCGAAGTCTTGATGCTTCGGCAATCCGCGCTTAGCCGTTGCATTAGCCAGCTCGAACATTCACTCGGTATGACCGACTTCGAGCGATCCAGCGGCGGGGTGCAAGCAACGACGGTTGGACGAGATTTTCTCCGAACTGTCTGCGGGTAACGCTCGTGGATTTCTAGACTCGGTCGCTTCACAATTCGCCGATTCGAGCAATACTCTGCCTTGCTTGGAGCGTCGTGGCTCGGTTGTTCACGGAGCAAGCCGCGTCATCTTACAACCAACAATTGTCTTAATGTTTTGCACGATCTAACTCGACGCAACTTGAGCATGAAGGTGTCGCTCATATGGACGATACGAATTTTGCCGGTCCACCTGTCGGAGGCCGACGCCTGACCGTTGTCTTCAGCCAACTCCAACACGCGATCGCTGCCGAAGATTACGGGAGTTTTCGGCAAGCTGCCCATGCATTGTCGATCAAGCAATCGACACTCAGTCGTTCTGTCCAGCTCCTTGAGCACTCGATTGGCGTTGTCATCTTTGAGCGGTCAAGCGGTGGCGTTCGAGCAACGCCGGCAGGTCGTCACTTTCTGCGCATGACGCGCTCGATACTTGAACAAGTCGAGGCGCTGACTGCATCAACAAGAGCGCACGGGTCTGGCGAAGCGGGTCGTCTCGTCATCGGGTTCTGTACTTCGCTGACGGCAGGCAATCTGCGCGCAACATTACTCGACTTCAAGAAGCTTTTTCCGCACGTTGAGCTTGTAACCGTCGAGAGGTCGAGAACGCGGCTCACAACCGCGCTCCGCAACAGTGTCATTGACGTGAGCATCCTAACGGGCGACCCGCAAGCCCTCGATAGCAAAACAACGCCACTCTGGAGTGAACGAATTCTGGCCGTTCTGCCGAGTGAGCATCCTTTGGCTGCGCGCGAAGTCATCTACTGGACGGATCTACGGAATCAGACTGTTTTGCTCAGCCACTACGATCCAGGGCGCGAGCTTGAGGATCTCTTGAACGCAAAGCTAATCTCTCCCGATGACCGACCGCGGATCGAACGTCATGACGTCAGCCGCGGGGTCATCAAGAGCTTGATCGCCGTGGGGTTCGGCATCAGTCTCGTGCTGGAGTCCGATATCGGGGCCAATTTTTCCGGTCTAGTTTATCGGGAGTTGCGCGACGGAACGGGGTCGAGCCGCATCGGCTTTTCAGCGGTTTGGCGAGCGGACAACGAAAACCCTGCTCTCCAAAACCTCCTGAAATTGCTTGGCGAGCGCTATCCCCTCGGTCCGGTGGCTCCGTAAGGCGTCTTTCGTGATCTTGCAAAAGCGCGATCCGTCGCCATGAATCGCGCCAACATTGGTGCGATCAGCTTTACCGGATCATACGCAGACTGGCCGCTCTCGCGCGCGAGGATTTCAGCGTAAGCAAGCAGATCGCGATGTACGGCTGCCGGAAGTTCGATCGTCAACTTCACGGGTTTATCGTCCGCGATGGCACCGAGCTTGAGTTTCGCCATGTGTACTCCCTATCCTTTGTATGGCTCAAGCATCAAGTCACGGTTGACGATGACACGCACAGGGAAACCTGGCCGGATTGTGAGCGTCGGTTGAATGTTGAGGTTCCGTCGGACCACTTGCTGTCCGGTCTGATTGAGAGAATTGGCGGCCCCATGCCGGAGCGCCTGAAGAACGGCCGTGCTGGATCCAGCGTCGGCGCCAGATCCAAGCTCTGAACCCACACGGAGGAATGTCGATAAGGCCGCTGCTCCGAGCAACTCCTTCCAATGGTTGTCGACCTCATCCTCAAGGCCGGAATACCCCGCGGTGTCTGCCCCCGTCTGTCTTTCGAGTACGATAGAGCGACCATTCGGCATGATCAGCCTCGTCCAGACCAGAAGGACGCGCGACTGTCCAAACGATACTCGGCTATCATAGAGACCGATCAAGCGCGCTCCCTGCGGGACAAGACGAGCCCGACCGGTCGGCGTGTCAAAAATATTTTCGGTTACCTGCGCGATGATCTGGCCCGGCAAATCGGAGCGGATCCCAGTGATGAGTGCCGCCGGAATGATGGTCCCGGCCTGAATTACGAATGGCGAAGCCGGCTTGGCCAAACGGTCAGGACTAGTGGTGCGTCGATCGATCAAAGCATTGACGAACGCGAGTTTACGGTCTTGACCGTTCTGGGCAAATGCGTCGTCAGTTGAAGTGGCTCCCGTTGGCGAGGTCTCGGCTGGCGCCGCTTGGCCAGGCGATGGTCGGGTCACCGTATTGGCAAAAACTTTGCTGGTTCGTGCAGCTTCACTTTCCTGGCTTGCTCGTTGTTGCTCGGCGTCAACCGCTAGCGGGCCGTTTTGGGCCTGTGCCGCGACAATTGGACGGCCTAGATCACCTGGCAAAGGCGGCCCTAGTCGTGGCACGTCCGGGGGAATTGAACCGTAGTCCTTTGGCAAGCTCGCAAGCTTGTCCGCCACATTGTGGTGATCGGTTGAGTAGAGTTCGTCCGGGGCGGGAGCCCGCTTCTCGCGTGTTTGCAGCGCCAGGAAAACGGCAGCGGTCAAGAGGATCAGCACCAGCGCCGTGCCCCCGATCAGTGCTTTGCGCGAGAGCCGCGTGACGTGCGGGCGCTCCGGCCGCAACCGAAAAGAACTCGTTTCTGTCTCGAGCGCCGGCGGAGCACCCGTCCGGTTTGTGGCCTCCTGT
Organism: Pseudomonadota bacterium; assembly: GCA_018240625.1. Lineage (GTDB taxonomy): Bacteria > Pseudomonadota > Alphaproteobacteria > Rhizobiales > Xanthobacteraceae > Nitrobacter. The sequence continues at coordinate 621 of JAFEFK010000880.1, read as the reverse complement.
TCGGTGTTGCTCATCAAGATCTCCCATCGGTTCTGATGATGCGGACCTTTTGCTGTTCCTCGCCCCCCAGCCGCAGTTCGGCGGCCGCGAACAACCGGTCGACAATCAGGACGTTGCCGAATGCCCGGTAGTTGACGAGACCCGGCTTGCCGTCGGAGTTAATGACGAACAGCGGAGGCATTTCGCCCTGCCCGATGCCCGGCGAGAACTCGATGTAGACCTTGCGGCCATCGTCAAAGGCGCTGACGGGGCGCCAGGGAGGATTGTCGCCCTCGAAGGTGTATCGATAGCGCCGTTGGGCAGGATCCGGAATGAAGGGTTTTGGCGGAAGCGCACGACCGCGCGCGGCTCGGTCTTCAGGATAGAACCAGGAGACCGATGGCATGTATGATTTTTCACGCGAGCGCAGCTCGATCAGATACGTCCGCCGATCGGTGTTGAGAACGAGGTTGGTTTCGATGGCCGCTCGTGTCGGCTTGACCATGATATGGACCCGCCGGATGTCACCGCTGCCGCTCTCGGTATCTCCGACCACCCAGCGCACCGTGTCGCCCGCGGAGATGGGTCCGGAGCCGATCAATTTCTCACCTGGCTCCAAGGCAATGTCCGTGATCTGTCCTG
>JAFEFK010000087.1 GCA_018240625.1 Pseudomonadota bacterium | reverse complement strand
GGCTTCGGCGGCTCTTTTGGAGGTTTTGGATGCAACACCGAATCCCTGAACCAGTAAGCGAAGTCTTTGGCCGCGCAGCCTTCGCTGTCCGCGGGCGGCGTCTGGCTCTCGCACTCGGTTGCTCCCGCCGGACATTTGATGCGGATGTGAAAGTGATAATCGTGGCCGTACATCGGCCGCACCTTAGACAGCCAGCTCCGGTCGCCCTTGGCCTCGCGGCATAGCGCTTTCTTGATCGCGGCATTGACGAAGATGCGCTCCACCGACGGCTCGCGCGCGGCGTCGCGGATCACGCGGAGATGAGTGGGTGTCCACGTGTGGGGATCGATATCGAGGCGATCGTGACGCACCATCATGACCGCCGACATCTCCTCGCGCTCGTTGCGCGACAGTTGCCGGTTCGGCATCGGCGTCAGCCAGACGTCCGCATCGAGGCCGATCTGATGGCTGGCATGCCCGGTGATCATCGGCCCGCCACGCGGCTGGGCCATGTCGCCGATCAGCAATCCCGGCCAGCCGGCATCCTTGTGAATTTTGGCCGACAGCCGCTCGAGCAGCGCGACCATGGCGGGATGAGCCCAGTTGCGATTGCGTGACAACCGCATCACCTGCCAGGTCGGACCGGTGATCGGCAGCGCTTCGGCGCCGGCGATGCAGCCCTTGGCATAGAAGCCGATCACGCGAGGCGCCCCCGCGGTGGGGAGTGTCTTGCGCCCGAACAATTGCTTGGCGGCGAGATGAGGATCGTTCGGATTGGCGAGCGGCGGCAGCGGCTTCGGATCGAGCGTGCCGATGTCCTGTGCGACGGCAGCCGAGACAAATCCCGTCGCGCTGAGAGCAACTGCCGACACCAGAACCAGGGAGAGAATCAGGCGGGGGTTCATGGCTGCATTTTATAGCCGAGGCTCCGCGCAAAATCAGCACGGTTGCCGCTGTGCCACAACTTGTTGAACAGGATCGAGAGCTACATCGACCGCGCGGATTTGCGGTTCTTGAGATGATAGGTCAGCGTCAGCCCGATGCAGTGACGCAACGCTCCTTCCGGAAGTCTGTCATGGATGCCGAAGACGATGGCGCGATTGCCGTCGTAGGTCATTTCATTCGGATAGAGTTCGCGGAAGGTCGCGACCAGATCGGTCTGGCAGTGAAAATAGACGGCATAGCGATCGCCGGACGATTTGACCCGATCGATCCGGATCGTACTGCCGCTTTTGGTGCTCGTCGTCAGATAGCTCGGCTGGCCCCACTTCAGGGTTTCTTCCAGCGCGCCGACACCTGCGGTGGTCTTCGCGGTGTCGAGGATCAGACCGCGCAGCGCCAAAAGCTTTGCGCGTAATGCAGGCGGATAGGATTGGAAGACGGTGTTGACGGCAGCGTCGCGCGTCGCGGGCGCCTTGCGCGGCGTGGCCTTCGCTGATCTGTCGGTTGCCATGGTCGTGCCTATCCCGATCCAACTGCGTTTGCAGGCTTGGGTGCGAGACTAGAGCCTTTTCGCTTCTGATGGAATCAGAAGCGAGGCTCTATGATTTTAATTTGACGCGTTTTCTTCACGCGAACCGGTATCCACTTCGCTCGAAAACGCTATAGAACAGGATCAGACAATGTGACGCGCGTTTGTGTCCCGCTACCGCTTGCGCGCTCTCTTCTTGGCGCCCTTCTTCGCCGCGGTCGACCGCTTGGTGGCCGCGCGCTTGCGGGTGGCCGCAGCCTTCTTGGCGGACCGCGACCGCGCCGCGGCGGGCCGTGCTGCCGCAGCCTTGCCGCCGCGTGGGCCGCCGATCCGGCCGCCGCGCTTCGAGGAGACTTTCGTTGTCTTCTTGCCGCGGCCCGAGCCGCTCTTCTTGCCGCCGCCGCTTTCCTTGTTCACGGTGGCCCAGGCGCGCCGCTCGGCTTCCTTCTTCCTGACGCCGCGATGTTCGTAGCCTTCCTCGATGTGCTCGGCCTTGCGCTTCTGCTTGTTGCTGTAGCTCGACTTGTCGCCGCGCGGCATGACGTGTCTCCCGGGTGCGTTTCGATCAAAACGAAACGCGGGGCGGTCGCGAGAGTTCCGCTTCGGCGGCCCCAGCCGTGCCTCTCAGCTATCCACCTTCAGCGCGGCAATAAAAGCTTCCTGCGGGATGTCGACCTTGCCGAACTGCCGCATCTTCTTCTTGCCTTCCTTCTGCTTCTCCAGAAGTTTGCGCTTGCGCGTGATGTCGCCGCCGTAGCATTTCGCGGTGACGTCCTTGCGCAGCGCGCGCACCGTCTCGCGCGCGATCACCTTGCCGCCGATCGCCGCCTGGATCGGAATCTGGAACATGTGCGGCGGGATCAATTCCTTCATCTTCTCGACCATGGCGCGGCCGCGGCCTTCGGCGCGGGTGCGATGCACCAGCATGCTCAGCGCGTCGACCGGCTCGTTGTTGACGAGGATCTGCATCTTCACGAGATCGGCCGGCTTGTAGTCGGTGAGGTGATAGTCGAACGAGGCGTAACCCTTCGAGACCGACTTGAGCCGGTCATAGAAATCGAACACCACCTCGTTGAGCGGAAGATCGTACTTCACCATCGCGCGCGAACCGACGTAAGTGAGTTCCTTCTGCGAGCCGCGCCGCTCCTGGCACAGTTTCAGCACGCTGCCGAGATATTCGTCGGGCGTGAGGATGGTGGCCTCGATCCACGGTTCCTCGATCTCGGCGATCTTCACCACGTCCGGCATGTCGATCGGGTTGTGAATTTCGATCTCGCTGCCGTCGGTGAGATGCATCTTGTAGATCACGCTCGGCGCGGTGGCGATCAGGTTGAGGTCGAACTCGCGGCTTAAGCGTTCCTGAATGATCTCGAGATGCAGAAGGCCCAGGAAGCCGCAGCGGAAGCCGAAGCCGAGCGCGGCCGAGGTCTCCATCTCGAACGAGAAGCTCGCGTCGTTGAGCCGCAGCTTGCCCATGGCCGCGCGCAGCGTCTCAAAGTCGTCGGCATCGACCGGGAACAGGCCGCAGAACACCACCGGGATCGCCGGCTTGAAGCCGGGCAGCATCTCCGTGATCGGTTTGCGGTCGTCGGTGATGGTGTCGCCGACGCGGGTATCCGCCACTTCCTTGATCGCGGCGGTGATGAAGCCGATCTCGCCGGGGCCGAGTTCGTCCGATGGCGTCAGCTTCGGCGTAAAGAAGCCGACGCGCTCGACGTCGTAGGCCGCGCCCGTGCCCATCATGCGGACGCGCTGACCTTTTTTAATCACGCCATCTATGATGCGGACCAAAACGACGACACCGAGATAGACGTCGTACCAGCTATCGACGAGGAGTGCCTTCAGGGTCGCGTCGCGGTCGCCCTTCGGCGGCGGCAGGCGAGTGACGATGGCTTCCAGAACGTCGGGGACGCCGAGGCCGGTTTTCGCCGAGATCATCACCGCGTCCGACGCGTCGAGGCCAATCACGTCTTCGATCTGCTGTTTGACCTTGTCGGGCTCTGCCGCGGGCAGATCGACCTTGTTCAGAACAGGCACGATCTCGAGCCCGGCGTCGAGCGCGTGATAGACGTTGGCCAGTGTCTGCGCCTCGACGCCCTGGCTTGCATCGACCACCAGCAGCGCGCCTTCGCACGCCGCCAGCGAGCGCGAGACCTCGTAGGCGAAGTCGACGTGTCCGGGCGTGTCCATCAGGTTGAAGATGTAATCCTTGCCGTCCTTGGCGTGGTAGTTCAGGCGCACGGTCTGCGCCTTGATCGTGATGCCGCGCTCGCGCTCGATGTCCATGGAGTCGAGCACCTGCTCCTTGCCCGCCATTTCGCGATCGGTCAGGCCGCCGGTCATCTGGATCAGGCGGTCGGCCAGCGTCGATTTTCCATGGTCGATATGGGCGACAATGGAAAAGTTGCGGACGTTTGAAATGGGAGTGGCGGTCATGGGCGCGGGATAGCATCCGGACCAGAATGCAGCAACCTTTTGCGGGGTTCCTGCCGGTCGGCGGATCGAAAATCGAGGCTATTCTTCCTCGTTGAATTTGTTGCCGACGAGTTCGGCGATCGCCGCGACCGCGGCATCTGCCTCGGGACCGGTGGCGGAGACGACAATGCTCGTGCCGATCCCCGCTGCAAGCATCATCAATCCCATGATCGAATTGCCGCCGACGCTTTCGCCGTTTCGAGTCACGGTGATGTCGGCATTGAAGCGCTCGACCATCTGCACGAATTTCGCGGATGCGCGCGCGTGAAGGCCGCGCTTGTTGACGATCGCAATTTCGCGGGACACCGCCCCGGACGCAGATGACGTGTTTGGCGCGGAGGCGCTGCCGGACGTTGCCTCGTCGGGGCCGCTCGTCATTTTCCGGCAAGCACCCGGCTGGCGATGGTCACGTATTTGCGCCCGGCTTCCTGCGCCATCGCGATGGCATCGGGCAGCGGGCGCTCTTCGCGCACCTTGGCGAGTTTGACCAGCATCGGAAGATTGATACCTGCGAGCACCTCGACCTTCGGCCGGCTCATGCAGGAGATTGCAAGGTTCGAAGGCGTGCCGCCGAACATGTCGGTGAGAATGGCAACGCCATCGCCACTGTCGACGCGGTTGACGGCTTCGATGATATCGCCTCGACACAAATCGGCATCGTCTTCGGCGCCTATTGTTATCGCTTCGATTTGTTTTTGTGGACCCATTACATGTTCGAGCGCCGCCTTGAACTCGTCGGCAAGGCGCCCATGGGTCACAAGTACCAGACCAATCATTGAAAACTCCTCGCGGGTGCTTTTGGTGCACCGCACGAACGGGCCACTTTGACCATCCAGAGCCCTTGCGCAAGGGGGAAGTAGTGCGTTTTTCCCTGAAAAGCAGGTCTGCCTGGGAAGCTGCGCCGGTCTATTCCGTGGCGATAGTGGGACTTATATGGTTACCAAATTCCTTCCGGCAATCGTCAGGCGATGATCCGCCCATGCAACCCGGGATTGTCGTCAGGGCAGCTATCGCCAGCGGAAGTGGTGAAAAGCCGGTCGCAACCGGAATTCGGGTCAATTCGATGCCAAAAATGGTGGTTCGCAGCGCTTCTGGCGCAGGCAGACGTTCAGCATCCGCCGCACAGAGGTCGATCACGAGACCGACCGCGGCCTCCGCGGCAAAAGCGCACCGGCGAATACCAAGGCCTCGGACCTCGATCATCCCCCTGAGTTCCCGGGGCGGTCTGACGATGAGGCGGTCCCGAACTGACTCCGGGTAAAGCCGGTCGTCGCCCACCAGCATCGCTGGGGGGATCTGACCGCTGCGTCCGGCGAGGATGAGATCGAACGCGAGACGGGACTTGCCGGCGCCGGACGGGCCGCGGATCAGAACGGCGCGGTCTCCCACCAGCACCGCCGAACCATGGATCGTCGGAGCGGAAGACACTGTCATGTCGCGGGCAACCGGATCACGAAGCGCGCGCCCGCGATCCGCGTGTCGCCATTGGCATCGGTCGGGCCGGGACGGTTTTCGGCCCAGATGCGTCCGCGATGCGCTTCGATGATCTGCTTTGAGATCGACAGGCCGAGACCGGAGTTCTGACCAAAGCCCTGATGTGGACGGTCGGTGTAAAAACGCTCGAACACGCGCTCCATCGCGTCGGGCCGAATGCCCGGCCCATCATCATCGACCACGATTTCGATTTCGGATCTCAGGCGGCGGCACACGATGCGTACGCGGCCACCGGGTTTCGAGAACGATTGCGCGTTGGTCAGGAGATTGGAGATCACCTGGCCAAGACGCGAGTCATGACCCGGCACCGAGAAGGTATCCGGCCGATTGCTTTCAAAGCGGACATCGACGCCGACGTCGTGTCCAAGCTTGGTCTCGTTCGCGACCGACGTCAGCGTGGTCAGCAGCCGGCGGATATCGACCGGCGCCACGTCCTGCCGCTGCAGCTCGGCGTCGAGACGGCTCGCATCGGAAATATCGGAAATGAGGCGATCGAGTCGGCGGACGTCATGCCCGATCACCTCAAGCAGGCGGTTGCGGCTGTTCTCGCTCTTCGCGAGCGGCAAGGTCTCCACCGCGGAGCGCAGCGAGGTCAAAGGGTTTTTCAATTCGTGGGAGACATCGGCCGCGAAGGTCTCGATCGCTTCGATGCGGTTGTAGAGCGCATCCGTCATGTCGCGCAGCGCGCCGGAGAGGTGGCCGATTTCATCGCGGCGACGGGTGAAGTCCGGAATCTCGACGCGCGTCTGGATGCGGCGGCGAACGCGCTCCGCGCTGTCGGCGAGACGCCGCACCGGGCCTGCGATCGTGCTCGCCAGAAGCAGCGACAGCATGATCATGACGGCAGCAGCGACTCCGAATACTTTCAGAATCGCGAGCCGTTCGGCGGTGACCATCTGGTCGATGTCGTCACCCTGAGTGGAGAGCATCAGTGCGCCGCGGACGGCGCGGAAGCGCTGCACCGGCACCGCGACCGAAACGATCACCTCGCCGCGATCGTTGATGCGCACCATGCTGCTCTTCTGGCCATCGAGCGATTGCTGCACTTCCTGATAGCCATTGCCGTTCTCAGGGCCGAGTTCGCGATAAAGCGGAAGATCGCCGCGGTTGAGCCATGTCCGAACCGCGATCGTCGCCCGCTGCACGAAGCCCGGCTTTTCGTTGGCCGGCGGCGGCAACTCGAAACGCATCACGTCGCCGCGGCCATATAGATTGCGGCTGTCCAGAATCAGCACGCCGTCGCGGTCGTAGATGCGGGCGCGCGTCTTGGTCGGTGAGATCAGCCGCCGCAACACTGGCGCAACGCGTTCCGGATTGATTGGAAAATCGAGTCCGGACGATTCTTCAGGTGCGCCGTAGGTCTCGCCCGGTTTCAGGTCGAGCAGGCGGTCCGGATCGATGGTGATGGTGTTGGTCTCGACCGTCGCCGAAGCGGCAATGGCTCCCGCGATAATTTCGCCCTGCACCAGCAGACTTTGTGCGCGCGCATCGATCAGGCCGGCGCGGAATTGCGAGAGATAAAGAATGCTGGCGACGAGCGCGATCAGGCCGGCCAGATTCAGCGATACGATCCGGCGGGTCAGGCTCGAAAAGCTGAGCGTAAAAAGAAACTGTCCGGCGCGGCGCAGCCAGTGCAGCGGACGCTGCCAGCGCGGCGTCGGCTCGAGTTGATCGGCAGAACTATCCGGTGCGAGGCCCTGTGAGGTGTCCTCGGCATCCAGATCTGGGTCAGGGTGCGTACGATCAAGCAATGACTAAAACTGCCCGGTTGTCTTTCGATCCGCTCACAAGGTCGGACGTGCCAGACTCTACTTCAGTCCGG
>JAFEFK010000879.1 GCA_018240625.1 Pseudomonadota bacterium | reverse complement strand
ATCACAGAACAAATTCCCCCGTGCGCCGGCCTTGTCCTGCAACCGCATGAGGCAACAACCGCACGCATCTACTTTGGCTGTTCGCCAGAGCAAAAGGAGCGCTATCTCGAAGACCTGATGACGGGCAAAAAAATCGCTTGTACCGCGAGCACCGAGCCGGACGTAGGCTCGGATCCGCGCGGCATCAAGACGAAGGTCCGTGAAACCGACCGCGACCTCGTCGTCGATGGCGCCAAGCAATGGATTTCCAATGCAGCCGTTTGCGACATTATGAACGTGACATGCCGCCTCGTAAAAGACGACGATACTTCGACGATGGTTCGCGTTCTCGTTGACCCGACTGTGTCGCCGTTCGAGGTGCGAGAGCTGGAAATGCATGGCCTTCGCCAGGCTCCCCTGGGAGAAGTCACGTTCAGCGATTGTCACGTCCCGAAGGCCAATCTTTGCCCCGACACTGGAGAGACCGCGAAATTGCTGACCGTCACGTGGCTGGCGAACCGCCCACTGGTCGGCTTGATGGCGGTTGGCTTGGCTCAGAGAGCGCTCGATGCGGCGCGCAGTTACGCCGGGATAAGAAAGCAATTCGGCCGTTTGATCGGCAGCTTTCAACTTGTCCAGAACGATCTGGCGGAGATTGAGACTTGCGTCATCAGCAGCCGGCTTATTTGCTACAACGCGTTGGCCGCCATCGATCGAGGAGAGCGCGCGAACGGATTGTCAGCCATGGCGAAGCGTTACGCGGTTGACACTTGTGATCGTGCCATCGCGCTCGCGATGCGCCTCCATGGCGCGATGGGATTGAGCAAGGAACTGGGCCTCGAACAGATGGCACGCGACGTTCGAACGCTTACCATTCCCGACGGGACGCCCGGCATCCTGACCCTGATCCAGGGTAGAGAATTGACAGGATTGGATCCATTCCGCGGATGAATGCTATCGAGCTGCCTGTCAGCGCACGGGGCCTCCGCGCGCGTCTACGGTCTTCGCCTCCTCACACGCCGCGCACTTCTCTTGCACGATGTCGACGCCGGACGTGCGCGATCGCCCTTGACGCGAAGACGCGCCGCATCACGAGCCAGGAGGGCCTCCTTTAGCGATACTTGCTTGCCGGCCAGGTGTTCTCCAGCGCGGAATTCCGTCCCCCGAACCCGGAGTCAAAAGCTACGGTTTGCGCGATGACTGGGAGCAACATCGCGGAACTAGCCGCAATAGCCATTGTCGCGCTTGTAGCTGTTCTGCTGTCGGGTACGGAGGAGAACAGTGTAATGGCGGAGAGAGTGGGATTCGAACCCACGGTACGGTTTCCCGCACACACGCTTTCCAAGCGTGCGCCTTAAGCCACTCGGCCATCTCTCCGGGCGCCCTCTCATGACGGGGCGTGCTGACTTTTGCAAGAGAGTGGCGGCGCGGCGCCGGCATTTTCCATAAGTATATGAACGATATGAGGATTTTATGGACGACGTCGGGCTATTACCGCGATTTGCGACGGCACGCCCCGTCCCCTTCGCGCCAACGAGCGGTCGAAGCGACCAATCCCGGTTCTTGATTTTCGAAGGACGCGGCTTGAGACGGGCAAAACCGCCGCTATTGCCCCTCGGTTTCCCCCGTTATTGCCCTCGCCTTGATTGCTGAGGCGCACAATTCCGCAACCGGACGATCCGCTCACCCTACGGAAGGCGACGGGAACACCGAATTCAAGCAAAACGAAAATACGTCAGTGGATGCGCGCGCTGCCGGATCCGACGGCCTGCAGCGGCCATGGATTAGGCGGCCCAACAGCGAGGTCGTCATTTGCCGGCTCGTCGGGAGCCCGTGAACTCTCGAGCGTCTCGATGAAGTCCGCAAACCACTGCTGGATCGTGCCGGCGCGCAGCTTGCGCATCATGGCTTCCCAGCGCATCCGCCGTTCTGTCAACGGCATCGACAACGCGGTCGCCATGACCCGAGACATTCCATCGATGTCGTGCGGGTTGACCAGCAGCGCGGTCGTTAGCTCGTTCGCAGCACCGGCGAATTTCGACAGCACCAGCACTCCGGGATCGGCGGGATTCTGCGCCGCGACGTATTCCTTGGCGACAAGATTCATGCCGTCATGCAGCGGCGTCACCAAGCCGACATGCGCCGTGCGATAAAGCCCGGACAGTACGGTCTGGCTGAAGCCCTTGTTGAGATAGCGGATCGGCGTCCAGTCCACTTCGCCATGACGGCCGTTGACGTCGGAGACAAGTTTCGCGAGTTCGCTTTGCAGATTGCCGTAGGCTTCGATGGTGCCTCGTGACGGAGTTGCGATCTGCAACAGCGAAACCGTGCGCTTCAAGGCGGGTTGAGCCGTCAGCATGCGATCAAACGCATCGATCCGATTGACGAGCCCTTTGGAGTAATCCATCCGGTCGACGCCGATCGCGAGACGCTCGCCGTTCAGGCTACCCCGCAAGCGCGAGACCTCGGGATGCGAGGAGGCCTTGGCCGCCTGCAGCGCAAATTTCTCCACATCGATTCCGATGGGAAACACAGCGCATCGCGACTTGCCATGGCTCGAGATCACAACGCCATCCTCAGCTTCGAGGCCGAGTTCGGATTGAAGATAGCCCAGAAAATTCTCGCAATCGTCGTCGGTCTGGAATCCGATCAGATCGTAGGCCAGCATCGCTCCGATCAGTTCACGATGATGTGGTACGCAACCGATGATCGCACGAGCAGGCCACGGCGTATGCAGGAAGAAACCGATCGGCTGCTTGACGCCGAGATCGCGCAACTCTGCGCCAAGCGCGAGAAAGTGATAGTCCTGAATCCAGAATGCGGTATCCGGCTTGCGGAACCGCATCAGCGACCGCGCCATGAAGGCATTGACCTCGCGATATGACTGATAGTCGTCCTGGGATACGCGAATCAGATCGGAGCGGGAATGAAGCGCAGGCCACAGCGCAGAGTTGGCGAAGCCTTCGTAATAGCCGCCATAATGCGCCGCCGGTAGATCGAGAAGTGCAAGCGCGCCAGCTCCCAGAGCTTCGACTTCAGCAAACGGATCCTTTTGCGATCCATCGCGCACGCGACCACTGGAACCCACCCAAACCGCGCCGGATTTTTCAACCACCGGCAACAATGCCGCCGCAAGGCCACCCGTCATGGGCTCGTTGGCCTTCGCGCGCGCCACCCGGTTTGAAACGACGACGAGGTTCACAGAGTCCCTCCTGATGTTGAACGCCAGATAAACGTCCGTTCATCAATATGGTTCCTCGCCACCTTTCCAGCCCAAATGAAACCAAATTCAGGCAACACGAAATGGAACTCTGATTTTCAACGCGTAAAGAAAGTTTTCGGGCAAATATCGGCGCGTAACACACCATCTGCTCGGCAATTCATCCAACACGCGGTTACAGGACTTCGAGTTCCGCAGATGAATTTTGCGCGCAGAGAATCGATTCGGCCGCCAAGCAAGATTCGCGGAAAGTTCCCGAACTGCACCGACCCTCGAACTCCATCTTCGGCGCGGCTTATGACTGCAAGATCGAATGCCTGATCCAACATCGCGCAACGATCATGCGCCTTCGAGCAGATGGCCCAACCACGCCCTGACATCGCGGGGCGCGTTGAAGTGGCCGTCGACGCCCTTTGCATGCCGGCTGACCGAAAACGAAAGACCTTTCATGTCCGGCATGATCGCAAACACCGTTTCATCGGTAATGTCGTCACCGATAAAAACCGGCTGCCGTCCCTTGAATGGCTCGTGAGCCATCAATTCTGTTACGCCAGTCGCCTTTGTGAATCCGGCATGCTTGATTTCGCACACGAGTTTACCCGGCAGCACCTCAATCGGTGCATTCGGCAGGTCGGCCCGTATCGCCGACACCGCATCATAGATCGCCTTCTCGGCGTCAGGCGCCTTTCTAAAATGCAGTGCCAACGAGTAGCCTTTGTCTTCCACCAGGATGCCGGGATTCAATGCGGCGATGGCCGCAAACCGGCGAATCAAGTCCGGATTCATCGGCGGAGCGCGGGATGCGACCGCCTCGTTTTCGACGGAAATGCGCATCTCCGCGCCGTGACCGCCCACCGCCGGGAACAGCATCGGCGCAAAAATCCGGTCGATGTCTTTGAGCGAGCGCCCACTGACCAGCGCCAGCGCGCCGTTCGTTCGCGACAGCAACGCAGGCAGCGTTTTCGCGAGCTTTGGCGGCACGCGCACCTCATGCGGCGACGGCGCGAGATCCAGCAGCGTGCCGTCGATGTCGAGCAACAAGGCGCACCCGTTGAGCGGCGGCATCCGAGGTCCGGCTGCTGCGGATGTTGGGGAAGTCGTTTTCTTCGGCACGGTCTCTACTAAATCCTGATTCATCGTTACTCCACAACTGCCAAAGGCGACGCGACTGATTCAAGTGAACGTCGTTCCGCCGCAATTCCATAGCGCCAGCCGATCAGCGCGGCGGCGATCATCAACGCCGATCCAAGCAGATACCCTGCGAACACGCTGTCACGCGAACCGGTGTCGATCAACGCGCCGAATAGAGCGGGACCGGCGACGCCGCCGATCCCGGTGCCGATGGCATAAAACAGCGCGATCGCCAGCGCGCGGACTTCGAGCGGAAACGTCTCGCTCACCGTGAGGTACGCAGCGCTTGCGGCCGGCGAGGCAAAAAAGAAGATCACCATCCATGCGATCGTCTGCGTTTGTGCGGTGAGATAGCCCGCCGCAAAGAGATACCCCGACAAGGCCAGCAGAACGCCGGATATCCCGTACGTAAAAGCGATCATCGCGCGGCGCCCAATGGTATCGAACAGTCGCCCGAACAGCAGCGGCCCCAGAAAATTGCCCGCCGCGAACGGCAGGATGTACCAGCCGATCTGATTCGACGGGATATTGAAGAAGGCCGACAGCACCAGCGCGTAGGTGAAGAAGATTGCATTGTAGAAGAATGCCTGCGCGATCATCAGTGCGAGGCCGACCAGCGACCGCTGCCGGTACACATGGAACAGCGTGTGCGCCACTTCGCGAAGCGGCGTGTGATCGCGCATACGAAGCTTGATCGCCGGCCAGGTTCGCGGAACTTCGCCATAGCGAGTAGCCATCTGCTCGATGCCGGTCACGATCTGAGCTGCGCGCTCGGGCTGTCCATGGATCATCAGCCAGCGCGGGCTTTCCGGAATCCATAACCGCATCACGACGACCACCAGACCAAGAGCCGCACCGGTCAGGAATGCAAGCCGCCAGCCCAAATCGGGATCGACGACGCGAGGATCGAGCAACACGATTGCGCTGACGGCGCCGAGAGCAGCCCCGATCCAGAAACTGCCGTTGATCGTCAGGTCGGTCCATCCGCGATAGCGCGCCGGCACCAGCTCCTGAATCGTCGAGTTGATCGCGGTGTATTCGCCGCCGATGCCTGCGCCTGTCAGAAGCCGGAAGAATGCAAAGCTCGCGACATTCCACGACAAGGCAGTTGCTGCCGTCGCGATCAGATAGAGTGTCAGCGTGATGAAAAAGAGCCGCTTGCGTCCGATGCGGTCGGTCAGCCAGCCGAAGCCGACAGCACCGGCAACGGCGCCGATCAGATAGGCGCTGCTGGCAAAACCAATATCGAGATTCGTGAAACGGAGCGTGGGGCTGTCCTTGAGAGCGCCGGACAGCGCGCCGGCAAGCGTCACCTCAAGCCCATCCAGGATCCAGGTGATACCAAGCGCAACGACCACGCGCGTGTGAAATTTACTCCAGCGGAGGCTATCGAGGCGCGCGGGGATATCCGTCTCAATGATCCGGACTGCGCTTCCATGCAACGGCTGTTTTTCGATCGTCTCCAAAACGTATGCTCACTCCGCGTCGGCCGGGTGAGCCGCCGCCTACCGGAGAATGACGATCGCAGCCTTGACCGAATCCGGCGCGGCCGGACGGCAGACTTTGTCGAAAAAATCCGGCGTACCCGCATCAGAAAACGAGCCGCGCGATGCAGCTCTTACTTCCCGATGGAAGCGTCCTCGCTGGAGTATGACAACGCAGAACCCGGTGCCGGGTTCCGGAGCACATCGCTGGTCGGCGGTGTCAAGCGGCGCGGATATTCGCCATAAAGCGATCCAGCTCCTGACGAAGCCGGGTACTTTCAGCCGACAGTGTTTGCGCCGAGTTCAGCACTTCCTCGGACGCAGATCCGGTTTCTGTCGCTCCGCGATTGACCTGCGTGATGTTGTCCGCGGTCGCCTGCGTGCCCTGTGCAACGGACTGAACGCTGCGCGCGATTTCCTGTGTCGCATCGCTCTGCTGCTGCACAGCGCTCGCGATCGTCGCTGCGATGTTCGATATCTGTCCGATGGTGCTGCCGATTTCCTTGATGGCCGAGACGGATTCCTGCGTCGCGCCCTGCATGCCGGAGATGTGCGAGGAAATTTCGTCGGTCGCTTTCGCGGTCTGGCTCGCAAGCGATTTGACCTCCGATGCGACCACCGCGAAGCCGCGCCCAGCCTCGCCGGCGCGAGCCGCCTCGATCGTCGCGTTCAGCGCCAGCAGGTTGGTCTGCTCCGCGATCGCCGTGATCAGCTTGACCACGTCGCCGATTTCCTGAGCTGCGCGCGACAGCTTGCCGATCCGCGCATCGGTCTGCTGCGCTTGCTTGACGGCGCCCTCGGCAATACGGCTGGAGTCGCGCACCTGGCGGCCGATTTCATCGACGGACGCGGACAACTCTTCTGTCGCAGCGGCGACCGATTGCATGCTTGAACACGCCTCCTCGGACGCGCCCGCGGCTTGACCTGACAGGCTCTGCGTGGTTTCGGCCGTGCGCGTCAGCGTGCCTGCCGCAGCCTCGAGTTGCACCGCCGACGACGAGACGTTCGACACGATGCTGCCGACCGCCGCCTCGAATTGATCGGCGAACCGGATCAGTTCCGCCCGCCGCGCCTCGCTGGACGCCCTGTTCTGCGCGTCATGTGCCGCCGAGTCGCGTTCGGCTTTCGCAACCGCCTGCACCTTGAATTCCTCCACGGCGCCGGCCATGTCGCCGAGTTCGTCCTTGCGGCCGAGCCCGGGCAAGATGACCTCGAAGTCGCCGCTCGCTAGCTTGCGCATCGCAGCGCACATCGCAATCATCGGGCGCGAGATGCCGCGGCCGAGCAACCATGCGAACAAGCCGCCGACCACAAATCCTCCGACCGCAAGCATCAGCAGCAGGCGCTCAGTCTCGCTGATCGCACCCTTGGATTCCTCATCCAGACGCTGCTGATCAGCGAGCAGATCCGCCTTCATGGCATCGGCGAATTGCGTGATCGCGGTCGTCGATTCGTTCATTTCATTCATCAGGCCGGCGACGCTTTTGGCGTTTTCGATCAGCTTGCCGAATGCATCCTGGTAACCCGTCAGCAAGGCCGTGACGTCCTTGACCTGCGCGGCGATTTTTTCGTTGTCGGTCGGAATGGCGTGAATCGCATTCGCCACGAACTTCAAGCGAGCGACCGCGCTGTTCGCGACGGCGATATCCGAATTGAGCACGAACGAACTGGTCAGCCCTGTCGCAGACAGAAGCTGGGTCGCGACCTGCTTTGCGCTGAACACGACCGCAGGCAATTCCATTTCGGCGGCCGTGCTCGCCATATCTTCCAGCTTGTAACGCAGATTATTGCCGTCGCGCATCAACTGGTTCTGGGAAATCCGGTCGCTCTCATGCTTGAAGGTCCGGATGTCCTCGAAGATTTTGGTGAAAGTCCGGAACTCGCGCGCAAGCCGGGTGATCTTGTCGAGTCGCTCCGAATCCGTGGTCGCCTTCATCGACAGGTCGATGGCGCTTTTCAGTTGAGCTTCCGACGCAAGCGCGGCCTTCTCATCGTCATCCTTGGCGGTGACGACGTAAAAGCGTGTCAGCGCCTGGTAGGAGATCAACTCGCGGTCGATATTGCGGGCGAGATCGGACTCCGCCACGCTCTTGCGGTACAATGTGACTTTATCGGAAATCCGTTCGAAACCGAGATAGGCGATGCCCATGCTGACCGCCGTGATGGCCAGTACCAGCGCAAAGCCGAGCGTGATTTTCGCGCGGAACCGGAGCGTCGGCATCTTGACCGACATCGATCGCAGCCAAGTTCGTTTTCCGTCCGCCATCTCCACCCCCGCCTATAACAAATTGATTCCGGCGGCGCGCGCCGCCGATTCCGATGCCGAAAATTAGAGGAGAATGGATAAGAGGCAGTAAATCGTTACCGCTCCTCGGGGAAAATTCCGGTGCGTGGAAGAACCGGCGAAAACAGCTTCGCGCGTCTTCGATGCTGCGGCGCGATAGCGTCCGGGATGATTCCTGCGGGCGCATCCGGGCAGGTGAAGGCCGTTCGCGCAGCCACGCTGACACACCGGGATCGTGAAAAAGCCGCTTGCCACCCTCTCGTTCAGGCTAGACAATTTCATCAGCGATAGGCTGGTGGAGTGGATTTGACATTCGCTAGCGCTGACCAAGGAACTCCAGACGCAAATGTCAAATCCAAAACTCCACCAGAACCTTATATTTGCTGGTGGTCCCGTGATTCTAACATTCGCAAAAGCACCTGCTGAAACGGGACGCGAATGTTAGAATCGGACCACTAGCGATGCGTTCAGGCTCCCGCCCAACAACAGGGAAGAAATCCGTGCTCGATAAACCTGCCCCGCAAACCGCCACCCGCACATCCGGTCCGCTGGCCGGCTTTCGCATCGTGGAATTCGCCGGGATCGGCCCGGGTCCATTTGCGTGCATGCTGCTGGCGGACATGGGCGCGGAGGTCATTACACTCGACCGCATCGGTGCGAAAAAAAATCTGAAGTCGGTCTCGGGGCGCGGCCGCAAGGTCGTCGAGCTCGATCTCAAGGACAAGGCGGCGATCGCGCAGGCGCTCGATCTACTCACGCATGCCGACACGCTGATCGAGGGATTTCGGCCCGGCGTGATGGAACGGCTGGGCCTCGGTCCCGAGGTGGTGCTGGCGCGCAATCCGCGCCTCGTCTACGGCCGCATGACTGGATGGGGACAGGAAGGGCCGCTGGCCAATGCCGCCGGTCATGACATCAATTATATCTCCGTCACCGGCGCACTGGCTGCGATCGGCACGAAGGACAGGCCGGTTCCTCCGCTCAATCTGGTCGGCGACTTCGGCGGCGGCGCCCTTTATCTCGTGGTCGGCGTGCTGGCCGCGCTTCTGGAAGCCGGAAAATCCGGCAAGGGTCAGGTCGTCGATGCCGCAATGTGCGATGGCGCCGCGTCGCTGATCTCCATGTTCTTTGACATGACGGCTGCGGGCCGCTGGACCGAACAGCGCGAGAGCAACATGCTTGACGGCGGTGCTCACTTTTACGGCGGCTACGAGTGCGGGGATGGCCGATTCGTTTCGATCGGTTCGATCGAACCGCAGTTCTACACGCTGTTGCGGCAGCTTGCGGGTCTCGACGACGCAGATTTCGACCGGCAAATGGATCGTCAGGCGTGGCCTGCGCTGAAACAGAAACTGGTTGGAGTGTTCAAGACCAAGACCCGCGACGAGTGGTGTAAGATCATGGAGGGAACCGATATCTGTTTCGCGCCGGTCCTCACGATGTCGGAAGCGACGGAGCATCCGCACATGATCGCACGCGAAACCTTCATCACCCGGCATGGCGTCACCCAACCGGCCCCGGCGCCGCGTTTCTCGCGCACGCCGTCGGCCGCGCGCGACACCGCGCACGCGGACATTACCGCCGTGACCGACGCGTGGAAGGCATCGAGCCGGCGGCCCTGATCACAATCGCCAATACAATATTGCATGACAGAGCAGCGGACCAACCACAACAATCTGACTTGCTCTCAGAGCACGCTTCTTGCGTCATTGCTCAAGGGATGACGACAAGGAGCTTTCATGGCCCAGAGCCTGAACGACCGCCCGGCGCCCTCCCAAACCATGCGCGTCAGCGCGGCCATTCTCGGGAATGCGCTCGAGTTCTATGACTTCACGGTCTATGCGGCTTTCGCCACCTGGCTCGCCAAGGCGTTTTTTCCGACGGAGAACCCCTCGACCGGCCTGTTGTTGTCAGTTGCGACCTTCGGCGTCGGCTTCGTGGCACGGCCACTCGGCGCCATCGTTGTCGGAGCTTATGCGGACAAATTCGGGCGCAGACCCGCGATGACCCTCACCATCTGGATGATGGCGATCGGCAGCGGCATGATCGGGCTGTTGCCGACCTATGCTCAAATCGGTGCGCTGGCGCCGATCCTGCTGGTGTGCGCACGATTGCTCCAAGGCTTTTCCGCCGGCGGCGAAATGGGGCCGACGACAACCTACGTGCTGGAGAGCGCTCCGGCGGCGCGCAGAGGCTTCTTCGGAAGCTGGCAACTCGCCAGTCAAAGCATGGGCACTGTTATTTCGGGCCTGGTTGGTCTGGTGCTGGCCCTGCTGATCACACCCGGCGCCACCGATAGCTGGGGCTGGCGCGTCCCGTTCCTGCTCGGTATCCTGATCGCGCCGGTCGGGTATTATATCCGCCGCAATCTCGACGAGACGATCAACGCAGCGGAAGCCCATGACAGCATGGGGAAAGTGATATCCGACGTCGCGGCAAATCATTGGCAGAAGATTCTGCTCTGCATACTCCTGATTTCCGGCGCGACCATCACCCAGTATTTCTTTCTTTATACAGCGACCTACGCCATCAACACGCTGCACTACAGCTCGGGCTGGTCGATGGCTGCCAATCTCGCGACCGGCGTCAGCGGCGTGGTATTCTCGCTGGTAGGCGGACTGCTCGCAGACCGCTTCGGCATCAAAACGATCGCGCTGGTGCCGCGGCTGATCGTGACGCTGCTGCTTTATCCCGCACTGCAACTCGTCATTTCGTCTGGCTCGCCTTTGGTCCTCGTCATCACCGCTGCCAGCCTGATGTCGCTGCACGCCATGGCGGGCGCTGCCGGAATCGTTCTCATCCCGCTAATCTTTCCCTCGAAAGTGCGCACGTCCGGACTTTCCATCGCCTATGCGCTCGGGGTGACTATTTTCGGCGGCACGGCGCAGATTATCTTCACCTGGATCATCGCCACCACCGGCGATAAGCTGTCCTGGATCTGGTACATCATCGCCATGAGCGTGATCAGCCTTATCGCCACGTTCGCGATCCGCGTCCCGGATACGCTACGGCGAACGCCGCAGGTCGTGCCGGCGCGCGCCTGAACGTTATATGTCCGGCATGAAAGAACAGAAAGGCACGCAATGAACGAGCACCCGTTGGTCGCCGCCCTCAAGGCCCATGAACCGGAGATGATCGCGATCCGGCATCAAATCCATCGCAATCCGGAGGTCGGTTTCGAAGAGACGCAGACCGCTGCGCTGGTGGCGAAGAAGCTGCGCGAGTTCGGACTCGAGGTGACGGAGGGCATCGCCAAAACCGGTGTCGTCGGTACTCTGAAAGGGCGGCAACCGGGTCAGCGCGCCGTCGGACTGCGGGCCGACCTCGATGCGCTGCATATCCAGGAAGTGCCGGGACGCGAATACGGCTCGGCCATCTCCGGAAAAATGCACGCCTGTGGCCACGACGGGCACACGGCGATGCTGCTCGGCGCCGCTCACTATCTCTCGGAACATCCGGATTTTGGCGGCACGGTGAACTTCATTTTCCAACCCGCCGAGGAAGGCCTCGGTGGCGGCAAGAAAATGGTCGAGGAAGGCCTGTTCGACTCCTTTCCGGTCGACGCCGTTTACGGCATGCACAACATGCCCGGCATACCGGTTGGCCACTTTCATACACGAACCGGACCGATGCTGGCGGCAAGCGACAGCTGGACTGTCAGCTTTCTCGGCACCGGCGGCCACGGCGGCGCGGGCGCGCATCTGGCGACCGATCCAACGCTGCCGGTCGCTCAGTTCATCATGGCGATCCAGACCATCGTCAGCCGTTCGGTACCGGCGATCGAAACCGCCGTGGTCAGCGTCGGCTCGATCATGGGCGGCGACCCCGGCTCGCCCAATATCATTCCGTCAAAGGTCACGATCACCGGCACGGCGCGTTCCTATACGCCTGTGATCCGCGATCTGCTCGAGACTCGCCTGACCGCGCTCGCGCACGCCGGAGCCGCTGCATTCGGCTGCACCGCCGAGGTCATCTATAACCGCCGCTACCCCCCGTTGATCACCCATGCCGAACAGACCGACATTTCCATCGCCGCGGCGTCGGACCTCGTCGGCGCCACACAGGTCGAGGGCAATACGAAACCCATTACCGGCTCGGAAGACTTTTCCTTCATGCTGGAAGCCAAGCCCGGCGGTTTCATCATGATCGGCAACGGCGTTGCGCCGGATGGCTCGTTCCACAACGTCCATACGCCCGGCTACGATTTCAATGACGACATTCTCACCCTTGGCGCCGCCTACTGGGTGAAGCTTGTGCAGACGGAGCTGGCGGTCGGGACGTAGCCATTCGGCTTTTTTGTTGACGAATAGAGCCGGAGCGTTGGCCCCTTCACCTCTCCCCGCCGGGGAGAGGTCGGCACGCGAAGCGTGCCGGGTGAGGGGGTACGATCTAGCGAGAGGGCGTATCCCCTCGCCCCAACCCTCTCCCCACGGGAGAGGGAGTTCGCTGTCCGCGAAGATGCGTTCACATCGAAATGTGAATCGCTCTCAGGCGGCCGTCTTGTCCTTCAGCACACCGCGCCTGATCTGGTCTTCTTCAATCGATTCGAACAACGCCTTGAAATTTCCCTCGCCGAATCCATCGTCGCCTTTGCGCTGGATGAATTCGAAGAAGATCGGTCCGATGGCGTTGGCCGAGAAGATTTGCAGCAGCACTTTGGTGTGCCCGCCATCGACCACGCCTTCGCCGTCGATCAGGATTCCGTTCTTCCTGAGCCTCGCGACATTCTCGCCATGCTTGGGCAACCGCGCATCGATTTTCTCAAAATAGGTATCCGGCGGCGACGGCATGAACGGCAGGCCGTCCGCGCGGAGTTTTTCGATGGTGCGATAGATGTTCTTCACGCCGCAGGCAATGTGCTGGATGCCCTCGCCCTTGTAGACGTTCAGATGCTCCTCGATCTGGCCGGAGTCGCCGGCGTCCTCGTTGATCGGAATTCGGATCTTGCCGTCCGGACTCGTCAGCGCGCGCGAGAACAGACCCGACGCCCGGCCCTCGATATCGAAGAAGCGGATCTGGCGGAAGTTGAACAGCCGCTCGTAGAAGCCGGTCCACACATCCATGCGGCCGCGATGTACGTTGTGGGTCAGATGATCGAGATAGAACAGCCCCGCACCCTCCGGCCGCGGATTGTTGGCGCCGAGCCATTCGAACTCGAGATCGTAGGCCGAGCCCTTCGCGCCGTAGCGGTCGACGAAATACAACAGGCTGCCGCCGATGCCCTTGATGGCGGGAACGTCGAGCGTCTTCTGCGAGGATGTCGCATCCGCCGGCTCGGCGCCGAGCGAGATCGCGCGGTCATAAGCGCGCTTCGCATCGACCACACGAAATGCCATCGACGGCGCGCACGGCCCATGCGCAGCGACGAAATCGAAGCCGTGGGTGCCGGGCTCCTCGTTGACGAGGTAATTGATATCGCCCTGGCGATAGACCGTGATCTTCTTGGTCTTGTGCCGCGCCACGGGCACGTAGCCCATCAGCTTGAACAGCGCGTGCAGTTCTTCCGGCTTTGGATGGGCATACTCGACAAACTCGAAGCCGTCGGTGCCCATCGGGTTGTCGGCGGAAATGACGGCGGCCGGCGCGTCGTGCGGAAACGGACCCATGGCAAATCTCCCATATTGCTGAGCATCATATTCCAGCATTGGGGATGCGATGTGCATGCAAATTTCCCGATAATATGCCATGATTGCGCATGGTTCGTGCATAAAAAAGGGATATTGCGCATGACCTCTGTCGATGTCTTCGATCTCAGAATGCTCGCCGCCTTGCAGGATGACGGACGCCTGACCAACCAGCAGCTCGCCGATATTGTCGGACTCTCGGCGTCGCAGTGCTCGCGGCGGCGAATGCGCCTCGAAGACGAGAAGGTGATCGCGGGTTACCACGCCGACCTCGCCGGCGAAGCGCTCGGCTTCACGCTGATTGCCTTCATTCACATCACGCTCGCGACCCACTCCCCGGACAACGCGAAGAAATTCCGCGCGCTGGTCACCCGCGTCGACGAGATTCAGGAAGCCTATTCGATGACCGGCGACGCCGATTACCTGCTCAAGGTCGTGCTGCACGATCTCAAGAGCCTGTCCAACATCGTCAACAACGTGCTGATGCCGCACCAGAGCGTGGCGCATGTCCGCTCCTCGATCGTGCTCGACCGGCTGAAGGAAACGCAAAAGCTGCCGCTCAAGGCTGTGCGTTAGCGGCCTCTTTTTTCGTCATTCCGGGGGCGCACTTCGCACGCCCCGGAATGACGGCAAGTATTCAGGCCGAAGAGAATTCGGCTATTCGCAAGGACCGGCCAATTTGTCATGATCGGACCAACTCGACATGAGGAGAGCAGGCATGGCGCTGCAAATCAGGCCGAATTGCGAATATTGCGACAAGGATCTGCCGCCGCAGGCGCTGGATGCGCGCATCTGTAGCTACGAATGCACATTCTGCGCGGAATGCGTCGAAACCAAACTGCACAACGTCTGCCCAAACTGCGGTGGCGGCTTCGTGCCGCGGCCGATCCGGCCAGCGCAGGAATGGCGGCCCGGCGTCTGCGTCGTGAAACAGACGCCATCGGACAAGCGTGTGCATCTGAAATACGACGCCGACGACATCGCGACCCACATCGCGCGTATCGAAAAGATACCGCCGGAGCAGAGGTGAGAGGCGGAAGCCGCACCCGCACTGGCAATCGTCATTCCGGGGCGATGCGACGCATCGAACCCGGAATCCACCAACGCGCGCTGCCTTCGGTTCTGGATTCCGGATAGCCGCTATGCGGCTTCCGGAATGACAAGAGAGGTTTGCTACTCCGCCGCCCGGATCGTGCCCTCGACCTCGCCAAAGCCGACGCGGTAGCCCGCGCCCTGGCACCAGCCGCGCATCACCAGCGAATCGCCGTCCTCAAGAAACGTGCGCCGATCGCCGCCCGGCAGCTCAAGCGGCTCGGCGCCATTCCATGAGATTTCCAGCAGACTCCCGCGCTGATCCTTCTCCGGACCAGAGATGGTGCCGGACCCCAAGAGATCGCCAACGTTCATGGCGCAGCCACTTGACGCGTGATGCACGAGTTGCTGCACCGACGACCAGTACATGTATTTGAAATTGGTCTGGCTGATATTTGCCGGCGCGTTCATGCCAGCAGTGCGCAGACCGACGTCGAGCGTGAGTTCGTAATTGTTGGCGCCGAGTTGCCGCAGATACGGCAGCGGTTGCGGATCCTGCGCGGGACCTTTCACGCGGAACGGCTCCAGCGCCTCGCGCGTCACGACCCACGGGCTGATCGAGGTGCCGAACGCCTTGGCCTGGAACGGGCCGAGCGGCACGTATTCCCATTGCTGGATATCGCGCGCGCTCCAGTCGTTGAGCAACACGAAACCGAAGATCATCGCCTCGGCCTGCGCTTCGGTCAGCATCTCGCCCATTTGCGACGCACCACCGACCACCACGCCCATCTCGAGTTCAAAGTCGAGCCGCTTGCAGGGACCGAACGTCGGCGCGTCGGCGGACGGCGGCTTCAACTGGCCTTGCGGACGGACGATCGGCGTTCCGCTGACCACGACGGTCGACGCCCGCCCGTTATAGCCGATCGGCATGTGCAGCCAATTCGGCTGCAGTGCATTGTCCTTGCCGCGAAACATCACGCCGACGTTGGTGGCGTGTTCCTTCGACGAATAGAAATCGGTATAGCCCGCGACAGTGAACGGCATGTGCAATTGCACGTCCTTGCGCGGCAGCAGCGCGCGCGCGCGCAGATTTGCGTTATCGCGCAACGTCGGATTGTCATCACGCAGCAGCTCGCTAATGCGCGCACGCGTTTGCGACCATACTTTCGGCCCGAGCGCCATGAAGGCATTGATCGAGCTTTGCGCGAACACACCCGGCTCATTCGCCTTCAACAGCCCTTCGGATTCCAGCAATGCGAGGTCGAGCACAAAATCGCCTATCGCAACGCCGACGCGCGGCGCGGCACCCGGTGCCGAGAACACGCCGTAAGGCAAATTCTGAATCGGAAAATCCGAAGTGGGATCGACGGCGATGAAAGATTTCAGTTTGGGATCGTTGGGATGGGGCATTGGCTCCGTTCTCTCTTCACCCTCCCCTGGAGGGGGAGGGTCGGCGCGCGGAGCGCGCCGGGGTGGGGTGAACAGACGACCGCGGAGTCCGCTCGTGCTTCATCGCGATGACCTCGCCATCCGATGCGCCGTAGAGAGCCTCATATATCGCTTCCAATACACCGC
>JAFEFK010000878.1 GCA_018240625.1 Pseudomonadota bacterium | reverse complement strand
CGAAATTGCAGCACTAAGCGGCCCACGACGGCGACACGATCAGCCATACCTCTGTGCAAGGCTGATCGTTAGTCGCCAAGACCGGTTGCTAGCTAAAACGGACGTGGATGAGTGCGCACATGAACGAAACCGTCGTTTTGACCCCTGAACGAATTCTGGAAGCCACCGAGGACGTGCTGCGGCGCTATGGGTTAGCGAAAGCGACGGTTGTGGATGTGGCGCGCGCGCTCGACGTCAGCCACGGCACCGTCTATCGGCATTTCCCGTCCAAGGCCTCGCTCCGCGATGCGGTGGCAAGGCGGTGGCTCGATCGCGCCAATGCGCCGCTGGAGAAGATCGCCAACGAACCTGGCCCCGCGCGCGCCAAACTTGAGCGCTGGCTGCGCGCCCAGTTCGCCATCAAATGCACAAAGGTTTCCGAAGACCCGGAGATGTTCGCGACCTACCTCGCGCTGGCGCAGGACGCGCGCGAAGTGGTGAACGCGTACAAGGACCGTCTGCTCGATCAGGTCGCACGCATTCTCTCCGAAGGCGTGGAGCAGGGCGCGTTTCATATCCGCGATATCGACGCCACGGCGCGCGCGATCTTCGACGCGACCACCCGCTTTCATCATCCGGCGCATGCCGATGAATGGGCCGATCCGGCGCTTGCCGCCCGCACCGATGCCTTGCTGGGTTTGTTGTTGAAGGGGTTGGAAGCGCCGCGGGGCTGAGCTCGGGCTAAGCCCAGGCAAGGCCAAACGCGGGCGCAGGTCCATCGTCGTCGCTTTTGGAGCGGATACCAAACCGGCGCTTGCTTCGCAGGCCACTCACCCGCCGATGACGGGAGTCCGGACGCAGGCTCGCCCGCGCGTACCTTACGAAAGCAAGCATACGTTCGAGCGTCTGCCGGACCACGTATAAGAATGTTGCCGCGCGTGTCATGAGGCTGAGCAACAAAATCATCGAGAAAACGTCGATATAGGCCAAGAGATCGCCGACCAGCATCAGTTCCGGAGGAATCGGAATGCTATGCGCGTAGGCGATGATCAGGATTACAACCGGAATGAACGCGATAATCTGTCTGACGGTCAATCGGCTCAGAGAGGCAGCCAATTCAACGACGAAGGCTTGCCACAGCCAGTCACCGAGCGCCGCTGGCTTGTCGATCGTCCAAGTCTTCCAAAGCTGCTTCCACATCGATCCCGTCCGGATTTGCAATGAGTGTCCGAAATAAAGTTAACCCTCGATGACCCCACTGCTGAGACCCCAGCCCTAGACCATCTCGCCGCGCGCGGAGGCCGCCGCGTTGCGGATCGCATCGATGTTGGCCTTGTAGCTCTCCATCGTACCGCCCTTGAACACGGCCGAGCCCGCGACGAAGGCGTTGGCGCCGGCGGCTGCGAGCTGGCCCGCCACGTCGGGCGCGACACCGCCATCGACTTCGATATCGATCGGCCTGCCGGCGGTCATCGCGCGCAAATCCTGGATTTTCGCAAGCGCGGAAGGAATGAATTTCTGGCCGCCGAAACCGGGATTGACCGACATCACCAGCACCAGATCGATCATGTCGATCACGTATTCGATCGCCGACAGCGGCGTGCCCGGATTGAGCGAGACCCCGGCCTTCTTGCCGAGGGCGCGGATCGACTGCAGGGAGCGATGCAGATGCGGTCCGGCTTCGGCATGAACCGTGATGTGGTCGCAGCCGGCTTTCGCGAAGGCCTCGAGATAGGGATCGCACGGCGCGATCATCAGATGCGCGTCGAAGATCTTTTTGGTGTGCGGCCGCATCGCCTTGATGACATCGGGGCCGTAGGAAATGTTCGGTACGAAATGGCCGTCCATCACATCCAGATGCATCCAGTCGGCGCCGGCCTGATCGACGGCGCGAACCTCTTCGCCGAGTTTGGCGAAGTCCGCCGCCAGGATCGACGGTGCGATGACGAGAGGGCGCGGCACGAACGTCTGAGACATGAATGTTTCCCGAAGTTTCCACGCGGCTTGAGAAGTTTCGCGTAACATGCGCTGTGGTTGGGAGCAATGTGAATCCATAGCTGCCCGCCAGATGTTATGGAGGGCGGCAAGTTCTGCCGCAGCGGCACGATTTGCCTGTCGTTTCGGCGAAGGATCTCTTCAGAAAGCGCTATTTATCTGCACTTCATCAATGGCATGGGGTTTGCTCTGATTATTCCCGAAGGATGATTTGTGCCGCGCGTGCGGCGCGTGTCGGGAGTATGACCATGCTGTTTGCCTTGGGTGCGGTGTCTTCTGCGATCGATGCATTTCAATCGCTGACGTCGAAAACATCGACGTCGAGCTCAACGTCCTCGCCGGTCACGACCGGGTTCAATCAAACCACCACAACGTCGTTCGACCTGACAAGCACGACGACGACATCCAGCACCGCGAGCGGCTCGGCCTCGTCAGGCTGCGCGCCCGGCAACGGCATCGCGCCGGCGACCATGAGCGCATTGATCGCGGCGCAGGGGCAGACGTCGGCGGCTGCGACTCCCGCCGCCAGCGCATCGAGCGCTTTGCAGGATCTGTTCTCACAGATCGACGGCAACGGTGACGGGCAAATCAGCAAATCGGAATTCGAGAGCGCGCTCGGCGCCGGCGGTACCAATGTCGCGCAGGCCGACGATGTGTTCAACAAGCTGGATACCAACGGCGATGGCTCTGTCAGCCTCGACGAAATGTCCACGGCGCTGAAGGGCGCAGGCGGTCACGGGCATGGCGGTCACCATCATCACGTCGCGAGTTCGGATGGTTCGAACAGCGCGGATGGATCGGGGGGCAGCAGCTCGAGCTCCGATCCGCTCCTCGCCGCGCTCGACGCCGCGACCAATAACACGATCACCAACAGCGACGGCTCGACCACCACATTGACCACGCTGGCTGACGGTACACAGGTCTCGGTGACGTCGCCGGCTGTGGCTGCGTCATCGACGTCGAGCACGGCTTCATCTTCCTACAATTATATGGAGCAAGCGGTTCAGCGTGCCGCCCAGTCGATCGCTGCGTCGGCTGCTCAATCACTGTCAGTCAGCGTCTAAGCGGAGTCGACTTCGCCATTCTTGCGAACGCCGACAAAATCGGCGAGAGGCGCACGGCGCCGCCATGACCCGTGCGGCGGTATGCCTTAGCTTTGCCGCATCCGTATCACTGCGCAACCACAGGCGGTTTTCATAATCCGATAACTATACGCACCAAGTAATCGTTTCCCTCAGAGAAGGTTTGCGAGGGGCGTATGGTTCTACCGAAAGTATTCGTGCTCGTCGGCTGCTTCGGGCTCATCTGCTCACAGGCGTCCGCGGAAGACGACTTCACTGCGTCGTTCCGGCTGCGAGGCGGGTTCGATTCCAACCCGCAGTTCTCGACGGGGCAGGGCGCCGGTGGCAGCGCCTTCATCGCGGCCGATACGGCGTTGGCGGCAGGAACGAAAGCCGACGGCTACACGCTGGGTGTCGCAGCGGAGGCCAACACCACGCATTACGCACAGCCGCTGCTGACACCGTCGCTTGGGGGCAAGGTGATTTTGCGCGGATCGATCGGCGACGATGACCTCAGGCTGGATTTCACATCCACCATTGCCGATACCAGCACGTACAATTTGCGTTCGACAGACCTGATCCAGTCGGTCAAGGGCGAGGCAAAGTTCGACGATGTAAAGCTGTTCGTGACCGCGGAGGGAGGCCGCTCCAGCCTCAATCAGACCAACGCGATCTTTCAGGATTTTCTTCCGCAGCCACAGCAGTATTTGCGCGGCACGCTGATCCCGGGCGTCAGTCTCGTGCGAGGTAAGGCCGAACTCGGTGCCTCCGTCAATCTGTCGGTGCGACACTATGTGCAAGAGTTCGATATTTTCGGCTATCGCCGCGACAATGAGAGAATCCAGCCGTTTGTGTTCGCAAAATACAACAGCGATGCTGTCACGGCATTTGTTTCCATCTCGCAGCTCTACGGGACGTGGCACGATCCGGATTTCACCAACGTCAACCGTACGCTGTTCGATGCGAGTTTGACCTGGCGCGCAGCACCTTTTCGAACCGACCTGACGGCATGGCGTCGCGCAAGCGAGACGACGTTTCCGATTTCTCCGATCACCATCGATACGGCTTATTCTGCGAAGGTCTCGTGGAACGCGGAGCCGAAGGTGACGCTGGCGGCGTCGATCGGGTATGCGGCGTCTGAATATCTGGATTCGCCATATCGGGCGCGGACGCTCACGTTTGGCATCGGAGCATCGCGCGACATCGGGGACGGCCTGACGCTCGGCGCCGATATCGCTTACGCGAAGGGCTCGCTGATCTCAGGCAGTGACGCCACGGCTCTGGTCGTTTCATCGTCGATCACCAAACGATTTTCGCCGCTCGCGAAACCAGCAAAAACTGATTCCGGCTCTGGCGCTTGACGCGGTGCGGACGGGGTAGATCCCCGCCCGCAAACTTCGACCTAATGGCAGCCGCATCCGCCGCCGAGCAGGCCGCCCAGCACGTTGCCGCGGCCGAGCACTGCGCCGAGCACGCCGCCCTTGCCGGTGGTGACGGCGGTGTTGACGACAAGCGCGCTGCGCCCGTCGAGCAACCCGATTACGCCGCCGCGGCCAGTGAGCACGTTGGCACCGATGCCAAGGCCCTGGCCTTTGGCAAAAGCCGGAGCACCGACGAACGCGCTGGCGATCACGGCGAGGACGAGAATCTTCTTCATGACGTTTCTCCACTGTTCAGAGTGCGCGATGTTGCGCACCGGGAGACCATCGGCCGGTCAAATCGCCAGCTCAAGTTATACTGGAAAATAACCCTAAATATCACAGTAAAATCAAGTATATACCCGTATCTATACTGAGATATATACCGCTTGTCATGAGTAAAAGCTGCGTGTTTGCCCCGCGAACGAACCGTGCACCGTCTTGTTAGCTGCGAAAATCCTCACCGCAGAAAGCGATCCTTCCACGCGGGCAATGCGCCGGGAAATGGAAGCGCAGTGGCTTCATAGACGCCGCGTGCGATCGCGCGCGCGACGGTGTTGGCCGCGACCATGCCGAGTTCGGTGAGGCCAATCAGCGGATCGACCGGCTTTTCGCAGGTGGCGGCCGCGAACACGATATCGCCGTCGAGGGGAGCGTGCGCCGGATAGATCGCGCGGGCAAAGCCGGTCTGCGCGATGATCGCAAGGCGCTTGGCTTGTGCTTTGGTGAGCGTCGCATTGGTCACAACCGCGACGAGCGTGGTGCTTTCGATCGGCGTGGGCGCCGCGCCTTTCGCGCGCAGCGCCAGCATGTCGGGTGTGAATGAGACCGGCAACCCGCGTCCGCCGAACTCACCGTCGATTTCGAACGGCGCAGCCCAGAACCATGGTCCGTCGCCGACTGTGACGCTACCAACCCCGTTAACGACCGCCAGCGCTCCCACGCGAACGCCGCCGGCAGTTGCGGCCGAAGCCGAACCGACACCGCCTTTGAAATTGGCCGTGACGGTTCCGAGTCCGCCGCCGACGCTGCCGAGTGCGAAATCGGCGCTGGCCGCTGCGGCGGCTGCATAGCCGAGATCGCGATAGGGCGCGAAGCGGCCCCACTTCTTATCGCCGCCATTCAGGAGATCGAAGCAGACGGCGCCGGGCACGATGGGGACGACGGCGTCGCGGATTGCAAAACCGCGCCCCTGTTCGGCGAGCCAGGCCTGCACGCCGCCGCCGGCCTCGATGCCGAACGCCGAACCGCCTGAGAGTGCAAGTCCGTCAATGCGCTCCACGGTGTTGACGGGGTCGAGCAGGGTGGTATCGCGTGTGCCTGGTCCGCCGCCGCGCACGTCGATGGCCATGACGGCCGGCGTGTCGAAGACGATCGCCGTGACGCCAGATGCCAGGCGCGCATCATGGGCATGGCCAACCCGGACGCCCGCGATGTCGGTGAGCAGGTTTTTCATCGACTGACCTCGTCCAGCGGCAGGCGTGTTCAGGCACTTGGTGCAGATGACGGCATGTGAGCGTCGTGGTCAACTCGATCACGCCCGATCACAAGTATGGCGGCAAAGTGGACCGACCTCTTGCGTCCGGGCGAGGTCACAGGGCAAGTAGCCGCATGATTCACGATGTTTCCATTCCTGCCGCGCTGATCGCGGGCCTCGTCAGTTTTCTGTCGCCCTGCGTGCTGCCGCTGGTTCCGCCGTATCTGATCTATCTGACCGGCGCAACCATCGAGCATGTCGCGAACGACGAATCGAGCAAGATTTCGAAGCGGGCGGTGATGCTGGCCGCATTGGCGTTCGTGCTCGGCTTTTCCACCGTGTTCGTCGCGCTCGGCGCCAGCGCCAGTTTCATCGGCGGACTCATCAGGGCCTGGTCGGCGCAACTGTCGATCGCCGCGGGTATCGTCATCATCATCATGGGACTGCACTTTCTGGGGCTGACGCGGATCGGCTTCCTGATGCGCGAGGGGCGGCTCACGGCACCGAAGCCGGTCGGTTTGTGGGGCGCCTACGTGATGGGACTAGCGTTCGCGTTCGGCTGGACGCCGTGCATCGGGCCGATCTTGGCGGCGATTCTGTCGGTGGCCGCGACGGAGGCGACGGTCGTGAAGGGCGCGGGACTGCTCGCGGTTTATTCCGCCGGGCTTGGCATTCCATTCCTGCTCGCAGCCTTCATGGTCGAGCAGTTCGCGTCGGTGTTCAATCGCATGAAGCGGCACCTCGAAACTGTCGAGCGAGCGATGGGTGTGCTGATGATTTTGACCGGAATCGCGTTTCTCACCGGTACCATCTCGGACGTCAGTATCTGGCTGCTGGAAACATTTCCGGCATTGCAGAATTTCGGGTGAACTGACGGCACGATTCGTATTGTCGTCCCTGCGTACGCAGGGACCCATCATCACTGGCGTCAATCACATCCGCCACATTCCATTGAAGGTAGCGATCGCCCTGCCCATCAGCGGTGGCAGGGACGACGCTGGAGCGAAGGGAATGAATAATGTGCCTCAGGTGCCTTTGCCGGGATCGACTTCGGCATATCCGCCTTTGTCATCCCATTTATAGACGACGTAGTCGATCTGCTTGATGTCGCCCTTTTCGTCGAACTCCATTTTGCCGATCACGGTATCCCAAGCGCCGGCCTTGATGACTTTCATGACCTTCATGGGATCGGTGGTGCCGGCCTTGGCGACAGCTTGCGCCCACACCTGCATCGCAGCGTAGGTGTAGAGCGTGTAACCCTCGGGGTCGACGCCCTTGGCCTTGAAGCGATCGACGATGGCTTTCGCGGTTGCCTTCTTGCGCGGATCGGGACCGAACGTGAACAGTGTGCCGGCGCCGGCGGGGCCGGTGATCGACGCGAATTCCTTGTCGGCCAGTGCGTCGCCCGCCATCAGAACCGTCTTCATGCCTTGGTCGCGCATCTGCCGCACGATCAGGCCGGACTCCTGATGATAGCCGCCGACATAGACCAGATCGATGTTGTCGCGCTTCATGCGCGAGACGATCGCCGTGAAGTCCTTGTCGCCCTTGTTGTAGGATTCGAACATCTTTTCGGTGAAGCCGACTTTGTTAAGTGCCTTCTTGGTTTCGTCGGCGAGGCCTTTGCCATACGTCGTCTTGTCGTTGAGGATGGCGACGTTCTTGCCCTTGAAGTTCTTGGCGATGTAATCGGCGGCGACCAGGCCTTGCTGGTCGTCGCGGCCGCAGACGCGGGCGACGTTCCAGAGCTTGCGCTCAGTGAACAGCGGGTTGGTCGAAGCCGGCGTAATCTCCAGCACGTTGCCGTCGGCATAGGCTTCAGAGGCCGGGATCGATGACGACGAACAATAGTGTCCAGCCACGAACGGAATGCCTTGGCTTGCGATCTTCTCCGCAACGGAGCGGGCTTGCTTCGGATCGCAGGCGTCATCGCCCACGAACAGCGCGAGCTTCTTGCCGAGCACGCCGCCCGCGGCGTTCAGATCGGCAATGGCCTGGTCGGCGCCGTTCTTGAGTTGCCGGCCGAACGCGGATTCGCCGCCCGTCATCGGGCCGGCCACTGCGATGGTGATGTCCTGCGCGAACGCCGACGTGGCCAAGGCGAGCGACGCGCCCACTGCCAGGCCGATGAGCTTCAATGATTTCATACGATGATCCCCGCGATGATCTCTGACGAAACAGCCGGCATCGTGCCGGGTGACGAACCGGCGCCATTGTCGGCTGAATTCAACGGGAAGTCATCGGCAAATATGGGGCGGCGCGGCACTTCGCCGCCTTGGCCGCCAGAGCGTTTTCGAGCGAAGTGGCTACCGGTTCGCGTCAAGAAAAGCGTAAAAACAAGAATTGGAGCCCCGTTCCGATTCCATCGGAACGGAAATGGCCCTAGGTTTTCCGGCCGCCTTCCAGATAGGCGGCGCGGATTTCCGGCCGTGCCAGCAATTCCGTGCCTGTTCCGCTCAGCGTAATCAGACCATTGACCATGACATAGCCGCGGTGGGCGAGGCGGAGCGCGTGGTTGGCATTCTGCTCGACCACCAGCACGGTGAGGCCGTCCTCGCGATTGAGGATGCGAATCGCGTCAAAAATCTGCCGGGCAATGAGTGGCGCGAGGCCGAGCGAGGGTTCGTCCAGCATCAGGAGCCGGGGGCGGCTCATCAGCGCGCGGCCGATCGCCAGCATCTGCTGCTCGCCTCCGGACAGCGTGCCGCCGCGCTGGGTCATGCGCTCCTTGAGCCGCGGGAACAACGTCAGCACGCGCTCGAGGCTAACTGTGCGATCGGCGTCGTTTGAATTGGTGGCGTCGGCGCCCATTTGAAGGTTTTCCGCGACGCTCATGCGCGGGAAAATCCGCCGTCCTTCCGGCGATTGCGCGATCCGCATGCGGGCGATGTCGTGGGTTGCCGCGCCGGTGATGTCGCGGCCATCGAATTCAATCTGTCCTGCACGGGCACGGGGCTTGCCGAAGATCGTCATCATCAGCGTCGACTTGCCGGCGCCATTGGCACCGATCAGTGTCACGATTTCGCCCGGCTTGATGACGAGGTCGACGCCCTTCAGCGCCTCGACCTTGCCGTAGGACGCGCGCAGTCCGCGGATCGCGAGGAGGGGCGTAGCAGACGGCGCGCTCACGACACACCCTCCGCCGTGATTTCCTCGCCGTCACCCGTGCCGAGATAGGCCGCGATCACCTTGGGATCGTCGCGGATCGCCTGTGGCGCGCCGTCGGCGATCTTCATGCCATAGTCCAGCACGACGATGTGATCTGAAATCTCCATCACAACGGACATGTCGTGCTCGATCAGCAGTATCGAGGTGCCGTAATCGGCACGGATCGCCAGCAACAACTCGTTCAGCGCCGCACTTTCGCGCGCGTTCAATCCGGCGGCGGGTTCGTCCAGGCAGAGCAGCGCCGGTTCGGTGCACATGGCGCGCGCGATTTCGAGCCGCCGCTGGTCGCCATAAGGCAGGTTGCCCGCCGCATCGTCAGCCCGATCGAGCAATCCGATCCGGTCGAGCCACGAGCGCGCGCGATCGATCGCGTAGCGTTCCGCCGTGCGCCACGACGGAAAGCCCAGCAGCCCAAGCAGCGTGAATCCGGATGCGCGCATCAGCATGTTGTGCTGCGCGACCAACAGGTTCTCCAGGGCCGTCATGCCGGGGAATAGCCGGATATTCTGGAAGGTGCGGGCGACCTTTGCCAGTTTGGAAATCCGGAAATCATTGAGGCGCTCGAGCTTTAGAACCGCGCCGTCGGCATGTGCGAGCCGCATCGAACCAGCGCTCGGTTTGTAGAACCCGGTGATGCAGTTGAAGACGGTGGTTTTGCCCGCGCCATTCGGTCCGATCAGCGCGGTAATCTTGCCGCGCTGGGCGGTGAACGACAGGTCGTTGACCGCGACGATGCCGCCGAAGCGCATCGACAGACGATCGACGGAGAGGATGTCTGTGCCGCTCATCCGTGACCTTCCTTGACGAGGTCGGATGAGATTGCGCGGCTTTGCTCGAGAAAAACCGACGGCGCGCGGTGACCGATCAGGCCGCGCGGGCGCCAGATCATCAGCAGCACCATGGCGATGCCGAACACCAGCATGCGGTATTGATCGAAGCCGCGGAATAGCTCGAAGCCGCCGATCATCGCCAGCGCCGACAGTGCGACACCAAGCTGCGAGCCCATGCCGCCGAGCACCACAATGGCGAGCACCAGCGCCGATTCCTGGAACGTAAACGACTCCGGGCTGATAAAACCTTGGCGTGTCGCGAAGAACGCACCGGCAAAGCCGCCGAACATCGCGCCGGTGGCAAACGCCGTCAGCTTGGTCGTCGTCGTGTTGATGCCGAGCGCACGGCAGGCGACTTCATCTTCGCGCAACGCTTCCCAGGCGCGGCCGATGGGCAGCCTCCGCAGGCGAATCGTCACCCAGTTCGTCAACAGTGCGAGCGCGAGAATGACATAGAACAGGAAAACGATGCGGTGGGTCGGGGAGAAATCGATGCCAAGTTTCGCGGCAAGCCCGTTCTCGCCGGGCGTCAGCGGAATGCCGAAGAAGGTGGGGCGCGGAATGCCGCTGATACCGTTCGGGCCGCCGGTCAGACTCTGCCAGTTGATGATGACGAGGCGAATGATTTCGCCGAACGCCAGTGTCACGATGGCAAGATAATCGCCGCGCAGCCGCAACACGGGGAAGCCGAGCATGACGCCCCAGCACGCGGCGAGCAGACCCGCGAGCGGCAGGCACTCCCAGAAACCGAGCCCGAAGGTGGTCGCAAGCAGCGCGTAGGAATAGGCGCCCACTGCGTAGAACGCGACGTAGCCGAGATCGAGCAAGCCCGCGAGGCCGACGACGACATTCAGGCCCCATCCCAGCATCACATAGGTCAGCACAAGAATCGCAAGGTCGAGGATGTAGCGTTGATCGTAGAAAATCACGGGAACGAGGAACGTGAAGATCAGCAGCATGGGCGCGAGCAGGCGGCGCGCGATGCCGAGTCCGGTCTGAACCTGCGGCGGAACGATCCGCAAGGTGTCCACGGGGCCCCACCATTGCCGCAGCAGCTCGACGATGATGCTTCCGCCAAATACGATGGCGACCATCGCGGCGAGCTGCGGGAAGCGCGTAATGTAGGTCAGTTGTCCGCTTTCACTCGGCAGCGTGCGGATTCCGATCATCAGCGAAAACAGGATGAGCGCCACGAACGCGCTGATGAAGGATTTCTTCAGAATGAAGGCGATGCCGGGGCCGCGCATTGCAGGCTGCTGGTTTGGAGCGGGCGCTGCCACGTCCGGGCCCATCAGACTTTTTCGACTTCAGGCCGGCCGAGCAAGCCGGTCGGCATGAAGATCAGTACCACGATAAGAATCGAGAACGCGGCGACGTCCTTGTATTCAACCGAGAAGTAAGCCGACCAGAAGGTTTCGATCAGTCCGATCGCAAGGCCGCCTAGCATCGCACCGGGCAGCGAGCCGATGCCGCCGAGCACCGCGGCCGTGAATGCCTTGATGCCCGCGACGAAGCCCATGTAGAAATCGACGAGGCCGTAATACAGAAGGTACATGATGCCTGCGACGGCAGCGAGCGCGGCCCCGATCACGAAGGTCATGGAAATCGTGCGGTCGACGTCGACGCCGAGCAGCGCCGCCATGGTCTGGTCCTGTTCGCAGGCGCGCATGTCGCGGCCCAGCCGCGTGCGCGACACGAGCCACGTGAAGATCGCGAGCAGCACCACTGTCGTGATCACCACGACGATCTGCACGTTGGACAGCCGCACCACGAAATCACCCTTTTCGTAGAGGCTATGACCGCCGGTGATGAGCGGCGGGATCGGCTTGACCTGTGCGCCCTGTGTGACCTGCGAAAAATTCGACAGCACGAACGACATGCCGATCGCCGAGAGCATCGGCGCGAGGCGGAAGGAGTGCCGCAGCGGCCGATAGGCGATGCGCTCGACGGCCCAGCCATAGACCGCCGTGATGGCCATCGAGACCAGCAGCACCACCAGAAGGATCACCGGCACGGCGGTAAGACCCATCGATATCAGGATCAGGAACGTGATCAGCGCAATGAAGCCGCCGATCATGAAGATGTCGCCATGGGCGAAATTGATCATGCCGACGATGCCGTAGACCATCGTGTAACCGATCGCGATCAGGCCATAGATCGAGCCGAGCACGAGGCCGTTGATCAGTTGCTGGGCGAAATAATCCATGCGTTGCCGTACTCTGCGTCCCAACGTGGCCATGTCAGACCCCGTGGTGGGCTCCGGCAGCCGGACCGTCGCGTCTTGATTCAATGTCTAACAGTGGGAACCGGGGGCGGCAACCGCATGGAGGTGCGCCGGGGTGCCCTCGCGGTTTTACGTGAAGCCATGAGTCGCAGGTTCCCTCTGTTTTCATGCACGCAAGCGTGACCGGGGAACGGTTTTAGAAACAGGTTCCGGGGCAACTTTTGGCTCGCCTCTCGGTTGGTTCAGTCCTCAACAAGGGAGATTCAGAAGATGTCGAATCAGAACCAGAACCCCGGTCAGCAGAATCAGACCCCAGGTCAGAAGCCCGGCCAGCAGCAGGGCGGTGGCCAGAAGCCTGGTCAGCAGCAGCAGGATCCAGGCCACAAGGGACAGACTAAGCCCGGTCAGTAAATCGCCTCCAACTGATGGCTGTCGGGAAATCCCGCCGAAAGGCGGGATTTTCTTTTGCCCGGTCGCCACCGGTACATTGTCCACAGGGGCCGACCAATTAAGGTAAACAAAGGGTTTCAATTGCCCGTTTGAGTTAATGGAGATTACCTCGCCGTCAAGGCCGCGCCAGATTCTGGACAACAGCGGCCGTGCAAACGGCGGATGGCGGCATGTCAACGAATTCCTGGCGAATCAGCACGGTCAATGGCGCTTTGTTGGCGCTTTATTTCATTCCGGCATGGACGCTTGTGGCCTTCAGGATCATGGTATCCCCGGTTCACGGCCTCTATGACCTGCCCAATGTGTCGGTGGCGATCTTTCTCAGCGATCACCTGCATTTCGCGTCGATGAACACCGTGCGCTTCGCGTGGCTCCTTGCGCTTGGCAAGATGACGGTGGTTGCGTTCTTCGCGTTGTTTCTGATCATGACGACCCGCGCCTCGATCCGGAAAACCGGCGGCTGCGACGAAGCGCTGGGGATGGCGCTCGGAATCGGAAGTCTCATCACCTTCGGTAGCATGGTGATGGCGTCACAGGTCGGCGAGGTCGCCGCGGTGCGGTTGCACGCGACCGAACTGCTATTGCTGCTCGGCACGGCGATTCTGATGACAGCCGAGCCGCCCTTCCAGCGCGAAACGACGCCCGCGCGAGAGTGGCCGCCGCAGCCGGAAATCTATCCCTACAGCAATCCCAGTTCCTGAACGATCGCGCCGGCTTCCTTGATCGCGTGATTGGCCGCGGGCACCCCGCAATAGATCGCCTGCTGCAACAGGATTTCCTTGATATCGTCGGGCGTGAAGCCACCTTCCGCGAGTGCTGCGCGCACATGTAGACGGAATTCGTCCCACTGGCCCAGTGCGACCATGGTGCCGATCACCAGCACGCGGCGCGTGCGCTCGTCGAAATGCGGCCGTGTCCAGATCTCGCCCCAGGCGTGGCGGGTGATCAGGTCGATGAAGTCAGTATTGAATGCATTCTTGTTTGCGACTGACTTATCGACCCAGGCATTGCCGAGCACCTTGCGGCGGGCGGCCATGCCGGCGTCGCGGCGTTCTTTATCGTCCATGGCTTTTTCTCGCTGATTGAGTTTCAAGGGACGTCATTGCGAGGAGCGTGAGCTCCGAAGCAATCCAGCCTTCGCTTTGTGACTTTCTGGATTGCTTCGCTTCGCTCGCAATGACGAGGATTATCTTTGCATCAGGAAGCCAGCGACGGCTTCGGTGAAAGCGTGAGGCTGCTCAACGTTGGAAATATGCGCGGCGTCGAGGATGGTCATGCTGGCGCCGGGAATCTGGCTGCGAATGACTTCGCCGGCTGCGATCGGCGTCGCCATGTCGTGGCGTCCGGCGATCACGAGTGTCGGGCTCTTGATACGTGGCAGCAGCGCGCGCTGATCGAGCGTGCTCAGGGCCTCGCAGCAGGCGATATAACCCTCGGCCGGTGAGGCGCTCAGCATGGCTTTCATTTTCGCCGTAATCTGCGGCTCGCGCTCTCGGAAATCCTTGGTGAGCCAGCCGCCGATCACTGTATCAGCGACCGCGGCGAGGCCGCCGTCCTTCACCGCCTGGATGCGATTGTGCCAGTTGGTCGGATCGGGATAGTAGCAACTGGTGTTGGCGAGAACGATGCGGTCAAAGCGTTCCGGCGCGTTGGCGCCGAGCCACTGTCCGACCATGCCGCCCATCGACAGGCCGCACCAATGGACTTTTGCGATGTTGAGATCGTCCAGGATCGTCAGTACGTCGCGGCCAAACCGCTCCATGGAGTAGGGGCCTGGCGGCACGCCGGACTTGCCGTGGCCGCGGCGGTCATAACGCACGATGCGGAATAGCTTTGAGAGCGCCGCCATCTGCGGCTCCCACATCTGAAGCGTGCAGCCGAGCGAATTCGATAGCATCAGGGTTGGACCGGTTTCTCGTCCCTCGACGGAGACATTGAGCAGGCAGCCATCGGCATCGATCATGGGCATGAGGTAGTCTCCGTCCAACGTTCAAGACGTTATTCATTATTCATTTGTCGACGCCAGCAGCCGGTCGATCAAGGTCTGCGAGACGCCCTGATAGGCCATGGGGTCGAACAGTTTTGCAATTTCATCTGCCTCGAGATGCGCCGTGACGCGCGGATCGCCAATCAATGCGTCGCGCAGATGCTTCTTTTCGGCGACCGCGATCTTGCTTGCCGCTTCGAGCAGATGATGCGCGTCGCTTTTTCCGATCTTGTCGGCCAGCGCAAACGTCACGGCTTCCGCCATGATCAGACCGTGGGTGGTGTCGAGATTGGCGCGCATGCGGCCGGTATCGACTCCAAGTCCTTCGGCGAGTTCGACAATCGCTGCCAGTGCGCCCGATGTGACCAGCATCAGGGTTGGCAGCGTCGGCCACTCCGCATGCCATGGCCCGGCGCTGCGTTCATGATCGTGAACCTGCGCGGCAAGGATTGTCGCCGCCAGATTTGGCGCCATGGTGGCCGCGGCTAGTGCCGATGCGCTCGCGACCGGATTGCGCTTGTGCGGCATGGTCGAGGAGCCGCCACGGCCTTCACCCGACGGCTCGAATGCTTCGCCGACGTCGGTCTGCATCATCAGCGAGACATCGCGCGCGATCTTGCCGCAGGTGCCCGCGAGAATCGCGAAAACAGAAGCGGCTTCCGCGATCCGGTCGCGATGGGTATGCCAGGGTGCGTTGGGCAGCGGCAGTTGCAGTTCGGCCGCAAGTTTTTCTCCCACCTTCAGGCCCTTGTCGTTCAGTGCGGCGAGGGTGCCCGCCGCGCCGCCAAATTGAAGTGCCAACGCCTCGGCCCGCAGCCGTTTCATCCTGTTGCGCGAACGGTGCAGCGCGGCGGCATATTCCGCGAGTTTTAGTCCGAACGGCATCGGCAAGGCATGTTGCAGCCAGGTGCGTGCGACCACGGCGGTGTTGCGATGCTGCCGCGCCAGTCGGGCAAAGCCCGCGACCGCACGATCGATATCCGTCAGCAGCGCGCCGATTGCGGCGCGCAGCATCAGCATGGTCGCGGTGTCAATTACATCCTGACTGGTGGCGCCCCAATGCACATAACGCGCGGCGTCCGCGTCTGTCTTTGCCACATTGGCGGTCAGCGCCTTCACCAGCGGAATCGCAATATTGCCGGCGCGGGTGGCGGCTTCGGCAATGGCCGGGAGTTCGAAGGTGTCGGCCTTGCAGGCTTTGCCAATCGGACCGGACGCGCTCGCCGGAATCACACCGGTAGCGGCTTCAGCGCGCGCGAGTGCCGCTTCGAAATCGAGCATGTGCTGGAGATACGCCACGTCGTCGCAGATTGCGCGCATGGCGGCGCTTGAAAACAGCGGGGCGAGAAGCGGCGATAACGGCGTGCTCATGATGGCGGTGACCCTAATCACGGCCGCTCGTATCTGCCAATCCCCACAATGCTCTGCCGTGTGCTGCGGCGCGAATATGCGTGGCTCCTCCTACGATGGTCCCCTTTTCTTTGCGCCGGGCGTGCCTTACTTGAAGGACGGAAGTCGCCGGATCGAGGCGGCAAACGATCGAGGAGGCGATACCCATGGCCATGACGATGAACGGCGAAGTTCAGCTTGCTGCGTCCCGCGATGTGGTTTGGGCCAAGCTCAACGATCCCGCCGTGCTGAAGGCCTGTATCCCCGGTTGCGAAGAGCTTGAGACCACGGAAGACGGCGGCTTTCGTGCGGTGGCCAAGATGAAGGTCGGTCCGGTGTCCGCGCGCTTCAAGGGCAAGGTGACGCTGAGCGATCTCGATCCGCCGAACGGCTACAAGATTTCAGGCGAGGGCGAGGGTGGCGTGGCCGGCTTCGCCAAGGGGGGCGCGACGGTAGCGCTTGCCGAGCAGGATGGCGGTACCCTTCTGAAATACGATGTCGAGGCACAGATCGGCGGCAAGCTGGCCCAATTGGGTCAGCGGCTGATTAACGGTGCAGCCAAGAAGCTGGCCGACGAATTTTTCTCGAATTTCGCCAAAGCAGTTCAGGGGTAACGCCTGTCAAAGGCCTACTTTGTCATGACTGGCACTCCCCGCATGAGGTTGCTCATTGCCGGGATGGCCCATATTATGGCCTTGGAATGATTTTAAATGACTGTTCTGCCGATATGCGGCAGTGCAGCTAAAGAGAGTGCTGATGGCCAAGATTTCCCTCATCGTGAACGGCAATCCCGCGACCGCCAATATCGACCCGCGCACCCTGCTGGTTCAGTTTCTGCGCGAGAATCTGCGCCTGACCGGCACCCACGTCGGGTGTGACACCTCGCAATGCGGCGCCTGCGTCGTGCATCTCGACGGCAAGGCCGTGAAGTCCTGCACGACGCTCGCGGTCATGGCCGACGGCCATGAGGTCCGGACGATCGAAGGGCTGGCCGCTGATGGCGCTCCGCTGCATCCGATGCAGGAGGCCTTCCGCGAGCATCATGGATTGCAATGCGGGTTCTGCACGCCGGGCATGATCATGACCGCGGTCGACATGGTCCATCGCAAGGGGCACGATCTCAGCGATCACACCATTCGCGAAGAGCTCGAGGGCAACCTCTGCCGGTGTACCGGCTATCAGAACATCGTCGAATCGATCGCGGCCGGCGCCAAGGCCATGGCGAAATCGGACCTCGCATAAGACGACGCGCCGCGCATCGCAGGACGCTTTCAGGGACACAAGTCATGTACGAATTCAAATATCATCGCCCGGCGACCGTAAGGCAGGCCGCCAACCTGCTGATCAAGAACGAAGACGCCAAGCTGATCGCTGGCGGCCATACGCTGGTGCCTGTCATGAAGCAGCGGCTGGCGAGCCCGCCGCATCTGGTCGATCTCTCCCACATCGAGGGCCTCGACGGCATCGAGATGAAGGGGCGTTCGCTGGTGATCGGTGCCACTGCGAAGCACGCCGACGTCGCGAACTCTCCAATTGTGGGCGAGGCGATTCCGGCGCTGGCCGAGTTGGCCGGGCTGATCGGAGATCCCGCCGTGCGCCACAAGGGCACCATCGGCGGCTCGCTCGCCAACAACGATCCGACGGCCGACTATCCGGCGGCCTGCATGGCGCTCGGCGCGACCATCGTGACCAACAAACGCCGTTTGAAGCCGGAAGAGTTTTTCCAGGGCCTGTTCTCCACGGCGCTTGAGAGCGACGAGATCATCACCAAGGTGATGTTTCCGCTGCCGAAGAAGGCCGCCTATCAGAAATTCCGCAACCAGGCTTCGCGCTATGCGCTGGTCGGCGTGTTCGTCGCGAAGCGCCCGTCGGACGTGCGGGTTGCCGTTACCGGCGCCGGCAGCGATGGCGTGTTTCGCGTGACGGCTTTCGAAGAGGCTTTGAAAAAGAGCTTCAAGTCGAAGTCGCTCGAGGGACTTTCGGTACCCAGCGAAGGCCTCAACAGTGATCTGCATGGCAGCGCGGAATATCGGGCGCATCTGATCGGCGTGCTCGCACGCCGCGCGGTGGATGCCGCGAACGGCAAGGCGTGACATTGCGGGTTTTCAGTCAGGTCTCATCATGAGTGCGACATCGGCGCTACCAACTTCCGTCGATGCGACGCTCGACCTGCTGACGCAACGCGGCTATCTCGCCGAGCGATCGCTTGCGACGGTGGTGTTTCTGTCGCTGCGCATGGGACGGCCGCTGTTTCTCGAAGGCGAGGCCGGCGTCGGCAAGACCGAGATCGCGAAAGTGCTGTCGGCTGCGCTCGGGCGCAAACTGATCCGTCTGCAATGTTATGAAGGGCTCGACATCGCGTCTGCCGTCTACGAGTGGAATAGCGCCTCGCAGATGATCGCGATCCGCTTGGCCGAAGCCGCCGGCGATACCGATCGCGAACAACTTTCCAGCGATATTTTCGCCGAAAAGTTTTTGATCAAGCGGCCGCTGTTGCAGGCGCTGGAGCCGGACGTGGCGGGGCCGCCGGTGCTTCTGATCGACGAGCTCGACCGCGCGGACGAGGCTTTCGAGGCGTATCTACTGGAAATTCTCAGCGACTTCCAGGTGACGATCCCCGAACTCGGCACCGTCAAGGCGCCGGCGCCGCCGATCGTCATCGTCACATCGAACCGCACGCGCGAAATTCACGACGCGCTGAAACGCCGGTGTCTCTATCATTGGGTCGATTATCCCTCCGCGGAACGCGAGCTGGCGATCGTCAAGTCGCGGGTGCCGGGCATTTCGGCAAAACTCTCCCAGCAGGTGGTCGGCTTCGTGCAGGCGCTGCGCAATCAGGATTTTTACAAGAACCCGGGCGTTGCGGAAACCATCGACTGGGCGACCGCGCTGACTGAACTCGATGCACGCTCGCTGACGCCGCAGGTTGTCGGCGACACCATAGGCGCGCTCTTGAAATACCAGGACGATATCGGCCGGATGCAAGGCGACGGTTTGCAGAAGGTGCTGAAGGAAGCCACCAGCGATCAGTAGAGTGGGAATCGCATGGCCATCAATCATCTCGATCCACCGACCGGCCAGATAGCGGACAACGTCGTCGGCTTTGCACGTGCGCTGCGCGCCGCAGGACTTCCGGTCGGCCCGGGGGCCGTGATCGACGCGCTCAATGCTTTGCGTCTGATCGACATTGGCAATCGTGCCGATGTTTTCACGACGCTCGAATCGATCTTCGTGACGCGTCACGACCACGCGCTGATTTTCGCGCAGGCTTTCGATCTGTTCTTCAGGGCCGCCGAGGAATGGAAGCACATGCTGGATTCGGTGCCATTGCCGGATCAGGCTCAAAAGCCGCCGCCGCCGGCGTCGCGCCGCGTTCATGAGGCGCTGTCGCAACCGGCCATGAGCGAGCGTGAGGCGCCGCAGGAGCAGGAAGTCCGGCTTTCGGTGTCCGACCGCGAAGTGCTTCAGAAGAAAGACTTCGCGCAGATGAGCGCGGCCGAGATCGCGCAAGTCACGCAAGCGATTGCAAAAATGAAGCTGCCGCAGGCCGAGTTGCGCACGCGGCGCACCCGGCCCGATCATCGGGGGCACCGGCTCGACCTGCGCCGGACGCTGCGCGGG
This sequence comes from Pseudomonadota bacterium, assembly GCA_018240625.1. Lineage (GTDB taxonomy): Bacteria > Pseudomonadota > Alphaproteobacteria > Rhizobiales > Xanthobacteraceae > Nitrobacter. The sequence continues at coordinate 3,774 of JAFEFK010000878.1, read as the reverse complement.
TCCTTGCGCACCGGCGGCGAGATCGTCGAACTCCATCGGCGCGGACTGATCGACAAACCGGCGCCGATCGTCGCGCTGCTCGATATCTCCGGCTCGATGAGCGAATACACCCGGCTGTTTCTGCACTTCCTCCACGCCATTACCGACGCGCGCAAGCGCGTTTCGGTTTTTCTGTTCGGGACGCGCCTGACCAATGTCACCCGCGCGCTGCGAGCGCGGGATCCCGACGAGGCGCTGGCGACCTGTTCGTCGGTGGTCGAGGATTGGGCCGGAGGAACGCGGATCGCGACCTCGCTGCATAATTTCAACAAACTATGGGGCCGCCGTATGCTGGGGCAGGGCGCCATTGTATTGCTGATTTCCGACGGGTTGGAGCGCGAAGCCGATTCGAAGCTGACATTCGAGATGGACCGCCTGCACAGGTCGTGCCGCCGGCTGATCTGGCTCAATCCGCTGTTGCGGTATGACGGTTTTGAGCCAAAGGCGCAGGGCATCAAAATGATGCTGCCGCACGTTGACGAATTCCGCCCCGTGCATAATTTGTCGTCTATCGAGGGGCTGATTGCCGCGTTGTCATCGGCGCCGATGCCGCATCGCCGCGATCCCCTCCGTTCCGCAGCTTGAAAGTGAGGGCGCTATGCTCGATCGCGATGAGGACATTCTGAAAGCGGCCGAGGACTGGCAGAAGGCTGGCCACGGCGTTGCGCTCGCGACTGTGGTCGAAACCTGGGGCTCGGCGCCACGCCCGGCGGGCTCGAATCTCGTCATCAACGACGACGGGACGTTTCTCGGTTCGGTCTCCGGCGGCTGCGTCGAGGGCGCTGTGGTAACCGAGGCACTGGACGTGATCTCGAGCGGCACGCCCAAAATGCTGGAATTCGGTGTCGCCGACGAGACCGCATGGAATGTCGGGCTGTCTTGCGGCGGCACCATCCGTGTATTCGTCGAGAAGGTCGGTTAGAAGATGATGAATTCGTGTTGCTGCGATGGCGTCATCCTGAGGTGCGAGCGACTGTTGCCGCGAGCTTCGCAGGATCGCCGTCGCCCTTCGAGGCCTATGCCGACGCATAGCCACCGCAGGGTGACGGGTGCGATGGCGAGGTGTTTGCGGTGAAACTGGCCACACTTGCAGAAGTAAACGCTGAGCGCGCCGCGCGGCGACCGATCATCGTGATCACGGATACGGCGAGCGGCGAACAGCGCGCCGTGAAAGCCGCAGACTTTGCGGGCGACCCCTTGCATGCCGAACTCGACAAACATTTGCGGATGGGCAAGAGCGGCATGATCGAAGTCGATGGCAAGAAGCTGTTTCTGAATGTCTATGCGCCGACTGCAAAGCTCGTGATCATTGGCGCGGTTCATATCAGTCAGGCCCTGGCGCCACTGGCCCGTTCGCTTGGCTATGACGTGACGGTGGTCGATCCGCGCACTGCATTTGCGAGCCCCGAGCGTTTCCCGGACGTCAATGTTGTCGCGGAATGGCCCGACGTCGCGCTGCCACCGCTCAAGGTCGATCACTACACAGCATTTGTCGCGGTGACGCACGATCCAAAAGTCGACGATCCTGCGCTGCTGCATGCGTTCGAGCGCGACTGTTTCTATATCGGCGCGCTCGGCTCGCGAAAGACCCACGCCAAGCGCGGCGACCGGCTGAAGGCTCAGGGCATTTCCGATGCACAGTTTGCGCGAATTCACGCGCCAATTGGGCTAAATATCGGCGCGGTGTCGCCATCCGAAATCGCGGTCGCGATCATGGCGGAGATCACGGCCACGCTCCGGTTGCCCAAAGAGCGCGCGGCATGAAATTCGGTCCAGCCAGCCCGGCCGATGCGCTCGGCGGTGTCACGGTCCATACCCTTCGTCAGGGGCCGCTGGTGCTCAAAAAAGGCACCACGATTGGTGCTGCGGAAGTCGAGGCGCTCAACCAGGCCGGCGTGAAGGAAGTCGTTGTTGTTCGCCTCGAAGACGGCGACGTCTCTGAAGACGCGGCTGCGGGCGATATCGCGAAGGCCGTTGCCGGCGAAGGCGTTACGGTCGAGCGCGCATTTACCGGGCGCGCCAATCTGTTCGCGGCGCGGGCCGGCGTGCTCGTGATCGATCGTGACGCGGTCGATCGTATCAACAACGTGGACGAGGCCATCACCTTCGCCACGTTGTCGGCTTACAAGCCTGTGGTCGAAGGCGAGATGATCGCAACCGTCAAGCTCATTCCATTCGGCGTCGAGGGTAAGCTCCGCGATGCGGCTCTGGCTTTAGCACACCGCGATGCGCTACGCGTTGCGCCTTACACGATCAAGCGTGTCGGCGTCGTTTCGACCATATTGCCGGGTCTGGCGCCGAAGGTGATCGACAAAACCTTGCGTGTGACCGCGGAGCGCCTCGCGCCGGCGGGCGCCGAGATCATTGCCGAGCGCCGCGTTCCGCACGACGAGGCCGTGCTGTCGAAGGCGATCAAGGAAATGCTCGATCTCGGCGCTGAGCTTGTCATCGTGTTCGGTGCGTCTGCGATCGCCGATCGCCGCGACGTCATTCCGGCCGCGCTCACCAACATCGGCGGTGTTGTCGAGCACTTCGGCATGCCGGTCGATCCCGGCAACCTTCTGCTGATCGGTAACGCGAAGGGCGTGCCCGTGCTGGGTGCGCCGGGTTGCGCGCGTTCTCCGGTCGAGAACGGGTTTGATTGGGTGCTGATGCGTTTGCTTGCGGGATTGAAGGTCTCTCGCTCGGATCTGACCGGGATGGGCGTCGGCGGCCTGCTGATGGAAATCGTCACGCGGCCGCAGCCGCGCATTCCGGTGGCGACGGACGGCAATCGCAATATCGCAGCGGTCGTGCTTGCGGCCGGACGTTCGACCCGCATGGGCGGCCCGAATAAGCTTCTGGCTCAACTGCGGGGCAAGCCGCTGGTTCGAATCGTGACGGAGCAGGTACTGGCCTCGAAAGCGTCAGATGTCACGGTCGTCACAGGTCATCAAGCGGCGGAGGTAGAGCGCGCGTTGCAGGGGCTGAAAGTCAGATTTGTACACAATCCTGATTTCGCAAGCGGGTTGGCCAGTTCGGTCAAGACCGGCATCGCGGCGGTTCCTGCCAGCGCCGATGGAGCCGTCGTGTGTCTCGGCGACATGCCGTTGATTGACGCTCATCTGATCGACCGGCTGATCGCGGCCTTTGAGCCGGATCGCGGCATGCTGATCGCGGTTCCTGTTAGCGACAACCGGCGTGGCAATCCGGTGCTGTGGTCGCGACGATTCTTCGGCGAGTTGATGTCGCTCGATGGCGACATTGGCGCGCGGCATCTGATCGCGCGGCACGGCGAAGCCGTGGCTGAAGTCGCAGTCGAGGGGCAGGGCGCTTTCCTCGATATCGATACGCCTCAGGCGCTGGCCGCGGTACAGCACGGCTGATGGCCGGCACTCGCTGCGTCGGGGACTCGTTCACCAAGTTGAAACGCTCGCGGGTGTAATCTCGCGCCCGTTTCGGGGCTTGGGGGTTTGATTTTGAGTTTTTCAGCTTTCGCGCGCCGCGCGTGTTTTGCGTTTGCCCTGTTGGGATTTGCCGCGCCGGCGCATGCAGCGGGAGCCTTTGCCATCGGCAAGTGCGGCGCTTACGGGCAGGCGTTCGACTACCCGGCGGAAGCCGCAGCCATCGCCGCCGCGCGCAAGCAGTGCGCGGGCGACTGCACCACCGTCACGATGAAGCGGAGTTGCGCGGCGCTGTCGGTCGATATGAAGAACCCCTGCGGTGCACATGGTTACGCTGTCAAGCCGCGCATCT
>JAFEFK010000877.1 GCA_018240625.1 Pseudomonadota bacterium | reverse complement strand
AAAACTGGTGAACAATTTATAGAATGGCGCGGTGCCGGCGATGTTGAGATCAATGCCGGGACGGAGGGCGCTGGTGACCGAGGCAAGGTCGCTGTAGTCACCAAACCTGCGCAGCGAGCTGACGTTGAGGTTCAGCCCGTAAGCCTGCGCCGAATAGGCACCATAGACTTGCAATCCGGTGTGGTCGTCGAACCGGCTTGCCGACAACGCGACGTCAGCCACGCCGAACGAACCGGTCCGGAACGCCACCCCGAAACCCCCGTTCACTAGGCCAAGACCGCCCTCGCCATGGCTCTCAAGCGTCAGCGAGTCGGTAATGCCCCGCCGCAAGCTGGCCGAGATGACCGGGCTCGCCACATAGCTGTCGTCGCCGGTGCCGTAGAACTGGCGCGGCGCGCCGACTTCCACAGAGAAATCGGTCAAGGATGGTTTGAGCAGCCAGGATGACGTAAAAAAAGGCAACGACGTCTGCGTCTCACGACCAGACGCATCGCGGACGACGACTTTCGCGTCGCCTGCTCCGGTGACCGCGGGAATATTGGTGATATTATAGGGGCCGGCCTGAACGTCCTGGGAAAATGTCTTGATGTTATTGACATAGACGTCGAGCGTCGAGGGAACGGCCGCGCTGCCGCTGGCGGACGGCAGCGGCATCGTGACGAGGTCGGGGCGCAGCGCGAAGTTCCGGGCGACCTGGAGACCGCCGATCCGGATCGGTCGTGTCCATGCAAAGCCATTGGTGATCGCGTCGCCGGCAACGTAGGTCATCATCCGCGAAGGGTCGGAATAGGTGAACCTGGAGTCGAGGCGCAGGAAAGCGCTGTCATTGTCCGGCGCGGAACGCAGGATGCCCGATTGGCTGGCGATTCCGAACGGCGTAAACACGCGCGCGTCGAGTGTGGTTGATGCTCCCTGGAAATCGAACCGGGGCAAGCCGGTGCTATTGGCCGAGGCGGCAAAGACATTGTAGTTGAGGACCGCGCCATAATCCGAGCGCGGCGCGACCTTGGTATGCTGCTCCGGCCGCAGGTCGTAGACTTTCGGAATGCGACGGTTGTCGGTGGCCGTGACCAGAAGGCGCTGGGCAGGCATGTCGTAATGGTAGCGAATGCCTGGCAGGTTATCGAGAAAGATCACCTGCGACTGACGCTCGTTGCGGCCCACTCGGATGCCGATAGTCTCGAGCTCGGCGGGGGTCGCGCCGATCCTGCCGTCCCAGTCCCGAACGAACGAGCCGATCAGATTGGTCGGAGCACCATTGATCAGCACTTCAAGCTGTAGCCGCTGCAACTCCGCGGCTTTTGCATGGGCGACAATCCCCAACCACAGCGCGCCAACAGCAACGATCAGCCGGAAACGATCAACGGCCCATCGTCGCGGTTGCGTGGATCTGTTGCTCATTGCCCTTTCCCGAGATCACAACAGAACCGCTCATTGCAAAGTCCGACACGCGCTGCGGTGCGACCCATTCCATCGTCGACCGGCTAAGAACATAGCCAACGAGGCCGTCGCCGAAATTCACGGCTTTACCGCGGGAATCGTGGATGGAGATGTTCGATACGCGCAGGCGGCTTGCCCCGTTATTGCGCGCCACCAACGCAATCCGGTCGCCACGCTTTCGGATCGACCACGATACCTCGGGCTGCGCTCTAACCCCTTTCGTGAAAAAAACCGGTAGCGAGTACCGAACCAGAAGCCTGACCGTATTACCGCCGGCCAGCGATGCATCGGGCAACTGATCGATCAGGAGCCTGTAGGATTCTTCGCCGGAAACCGGTCGTTGCATGACGCGTACAATGCGAACCACATAGTCGGTGTTCGGATTGAGCGTTGTCGCCGGCGGGCTTGCCACGACATCGGTGGTGGGTTCGAGTTTCTCGGTGCCGTTCACCTGCGACCAGCGGAAGACCCGCAATTGGACGTTGATCGGCGCGGCATCGGGATTGCGCAATGTCAACGTCGCGGCCTGGCCGGGCGCGGCGACCTCGATCAAGGCTGGCTGAACCTGTAGTGATGCCGCGGAAGCCGGCATCGCGGGCCAGCCTGCAAACGCAGCAATCATGAGTATCCGGTTAAGGCGCATGAGCCCCCCGTCCTTGCGCGACAGCTGCGATTAATAGGTGACAGTGACGTTGATGGTGTCGGTATAGGTAGCTGGCGCTGGCGTGGTCTGAGGCGGGACACGCCCGTAAATCGTGAAGATCTGTGCGGCGCCTGTTCCTGCGCTGGCAACCGTATTGGTGCCTATTACATCGCCCCACAGCGTGGTGCGGCCGCTGTCGCTATACAATGAATAGGTGACCGTGTTTCCGCTATTGGTCATCTTGCGCGCGGCGATTGTGGCTCCGCTCCCGGTGCCGGCATCGAGGCTGATGTTGTAGGGCGTGGTATTCGTGCATTGGACGGACAGGTTCGACGTTGCGTCCACGTTTGCGGCGATCACACCCGTGCTTGGGAATGTCAGGTTACCGGCGCTGTTGATGATGCAGGATGCTGTGATCTGCATCTGAACCTGAAACGTGGTTGTGGCCGTCGCAGCATTGGCTACATCCGCAAGGCCGACGATGCCGAGCATCGCGACGCCAACGCGAGGCGCCATAAGTTTCTGAAGCGACATGTGAATTGCTTTCAAATTGAAAATCGAATGCACAATTTACTGACTTCAGAGGTATGGATTTATGGTTAACAAATTCATAACTGAAATCGCGTACTTCGCGGATTGTGCAACTTTGAGTATCGATTTCCGGCAATCGTCGGCGAATCTGAGTGCTGTTATCTGCCGGCGCTCGACAATTTGCTTATGGCTTCTCGCCTCTTCCAAGCCGTTCCCGACTTACGGAATGTCGGTCCGGTTCCAGAAGCTGCGCTTGTTCGCATCCCTCGCCTGCTTCTTTCACCTGCAGCTCCGTGCTAGAATCACGGAACCTTATGAACCAGCTCTCCAAACCTCTTGGGAATCCTGAATGTCGATCCGCTTGCCTTCATTGGCCGACCGCGCATCGATCAGGTTCTTTTGCGACGCGTCCAGCGCGGCGAGATCGCATGAGCGTTTGCTCGCCATCTCGCGCCGAGCATGTCGGCAGTTTGCTGCGACCCGGACAATTAAAAACAGCGCATAGCAAGCTGCTCGCGGGTCAAATGACTCCGAGAACCACGGCGATGTCCCGGATTCCGCCGTGGCGGTACGATCACGGAGAAGATCAAGTCGCAAATTGAAGCTCGTCGTTGATGTCGCGGCCGAGGTTTGGAAGGAAGGCGTTTAGCTATGAGCACAGCCCATCTGAAATACTGGCCGCCAAACCTGCCGCGGAGCATCAACTCGCCCGAACGGCGGGTCGACGAGAACCTGCGGCTCTCGGCAAAACGCGATCCCACCGGACGTGCGATCGTGTTCTATGGCGAAGAAATTTTCTGGCGCGACCTAGACGCCTCCGTTGATCGGATCGCGGCGTATCTCCAGCATGAATGCGGCATCGAACGCGGCGATCGGGTGATTCTGTTCAGTCAGAACTGCCCGCAGTTCGTCATTGCGTATTATGCCATTCTCCGCGCCGGCGCGGTGGTCGTGCCGGTCAATCCCATGAATCGTCGGGGCGAAGTCGCGCATTATATCTCCGAAACGCAGGCCAAGGCGGCGTTCTGCGGTCAGGAGCTGATCGACGAGATTCTCCCTGCGGTGGGCCAATCCTCTCTGCAGCGTATCATCAGCATCGTCTACGCGGACTTCGTACTGGCCCACGTTGGCGAGGCGCTTCCGCCGTCGTTGACAGCGGCGCGAATGAGCTTCGATCATCCCGCCGTCGTCGATTGGCAGGATGCGTCGGCGTCCATGCAAGCGCCCAAACCGATCCCTTTCACATCCGATGAGATTGCGGTTCTTCCCTTCACGTCGGGATCGACGGGGTTGCCGAAAGGCTGCGTGCACACCCACGAAACGGTGATGTCGACGGCCGTCTCGGGCGCGGTCTGGGAAGGGCTTGATGCAACTTCCATCGCGCTCGTCTGTACGCCGCTGTGCCACGTGACCGGAATGCAGCTTGGCATGAACCGTTGCGTGTATGCCGGCGCGACCATGGTGCTGATGCACCGCTGGAGTCCTCAGTTCGCGGCAGCGCTTATCGAACGACACCACTGCACCCACTGGAACGCGGTTCCCGTGATGTTTGTGGACGTCATTTCGCATCCCGAGATCGAGCCAGCAAAGCTCGCCTCCTTGCGTGTGATGTCCGGCGGCGGCGCGGCCATGCCGCAAGCCATGGCGCAGAAAATAAAGGACGTTTACGGCGTCGACTTCCTGGAGGGCTACGGCATGACGGAGTCGATTGCCCAAACCCATTTGAACCCGCCCAACAGACCCAAAAACCAATGCCTCGGCATCCCCATTTTCGATGTCGAGTCGATGGTCATCGACCCGCAGACCGGTCAGCCGCTTCCGTCCGGCGAAGTCGGAGAAATCGTTCTGCGTGGCCCGCAGGTGTTCAAAGGCTAC